>JASFFK010000007.1:0-18876 GCA_050124335.1 Chromatiales bacterium
GCCGGGTTGATCCCGGTGGCAACCTCGAGGTGGTTTTGCAACAGAATCGCGCCGGGCACTATGTCGCCACCGGCGCGATCGATGATGTGCCGGTCGTTTTCCTGGTCGATACCGGTGCGACTGACGTGGCGGTCAGCCGGGAGGTTGCAGAACGTATCGGTCTCGAGAAAGGTTTCCGCGTGACGGTCAATACCGCCAATGGCACTGCCTATGGCTGGAATACAGTTCTCGACAAGGTCACGCTGGGCAACATCGAAATGACCGCGGTTCCGGCGACCATCATGCCCGGGCTTGGCCAGGAAGCACTGCTTGGCATGAGTTTTCTGAAGCGACTGACACTGATCCAGAGAGGTGAGGAGTTGTTGATCCGGCAGGAGTAGGATTTGCCGGGTTTTTTTCTTGCCTGTCGCAGAGTATGCTTTCACAGTCGTTTTTATCCACAGACTTTTCCTTATGAGTGAATCCAGCAAAGAACGTGAAATCCTGATGGTGATGCGCAAGGTACTCGCCAATATCATCAAGGACACGACGCCAGAGCATCGCAGTCTGCGCCATCCGCTTTCTGACGAGACCATCCAGCAGATTCGCCAGTGCCTCGGACTGATCTCGACACGCGAACGTGAACTGGCTGACGAGGCGGGGGTTCCGCAGGAAAGGCCCTATTACACCGACGAAAAACCGGCTGCCGATGTCGTCTCCATTTCCTCGATTACGAAGAAGAAAAAGGATTAATCGGCCTTTTTTCTTTCGTCTCCCCGTTTTTTGAATCGCCTCGCGATGACAATTCTGATGCGCGCGTCGGCGCGCAAACTAATCATGAAAGCGGCGGGTGCGCCGCAGCACCTGACTTTTCTTTGCGTGCCCAAAGAAAAGTCAGCAAAAGAAAGGGCCAGGGTCCAGGACTGTTCAATCCTGTCTGCAGGAGCCAAGCCCACTCGGTGATCAATCACCCACTGTGTGGGCTCCTACAGCAAGAGCCGGTAATTACACCATCTGCGACTGGACGCCACCGAGTACCACAGGCAAAGGCGGAGAAAGCAATAAGGTGTTTGATGGATCGGAGCTCCCGAGTTCTTTTTGCGCCGGCTTTGCCGAGGAACGCTGGAAACCCGAAGGGTGGTGTGTCGGCCGCTCCTCGCCATCCTGGCGTCGCGGCATTGTGCGTCCATGCACGTCAGAGCGAATGCTTTTGCTTACTTTACGCTGAAGAAAAGTAAGGCGCGTGCGGGCTGCCGCCCGCGTCAAAAATCTATCATCGCGAAGCGATTCAAACTTGGGGCAAGCAAGAGAAAGTTGGGTGTCTGCGCTTTACCGCTCTATGACATCTCTGTCGCCGCGGCATTAATCCATCCATGGTAGTCACCGCCGCTTCCAGATCAAGGTCAGTGCCGACGCGCGCATTAAATCAGGAATCGCGAACAAAAAACCTGCAGGTCACCGCCGGAAAATCATTCAAGTGAAAGAATGAAATTCCACTGTCGCTCTGTCAGCGGCATGATCGACAGCCGGTTGCCCTTGCGGACGAGCGGGCAATCCCGGAGCTCCGTGTCGGCGTACTCTTTCAGCTCTTTGAGCGTAATGGTGCGTTTGAGCTTGCGCTTGTGTTTGACGTCAACCATGTACCAGCGGGGATTTTCGGGGTCGCTTTTGGCGTCATGGTATTTCTGCTTGGGATCGAAGGCCGTGTGATCCGGATAACCCTCCCTGGCGACGGTCATGATGCCCACGATGCCGGGTTCATCGCAGTTGGAGTGGTAGAAAAAGACCAGGTCACCCTTCTTCATCTCGTCGCGCATCATGTTGCGCGCCTGGTAGTTGCGGACACCGTCCCAGTGTTCTGTTTTTTTCGGCATTTTCATGAGGTGATCGATGCCGAAGACATCCGGTTCGGATTTCATGAGCCAGTAATTCATCAGGTCTTCCCGAGTGCTTGCGCCATGAGGCGGAAATGGTTGAGTCTCCAGCCCGCTATTTTGCCCGATTCGACCGCCTCCGTCAGTGCACATCCGGGCTCTTGCTCATGGCGGCAGTCGCTGAACTGGCAATGACCGAGGAAGGGGGCAAATTCACGAAATCCCTGCTCGAGCTCTGCGCGTTCATTGATGAGGAGCCGGAAGCTGCGCACGCCGGGAGAATCGATAAGGGTTCCGCCCTGCGGCAGGAAGTAGAGCGTGGCGCTTGATGTTGTGTGCTTGCCAAGGCCACTGGTTTTCGACAAGGCTCCTGTCTGGACATCCAGATCCGGGAGCAGCATGTTGACAAGCGACGATTTTCCGACGCCGGACTGTCCGACGAGGATGCTGCTCTCACCCTTGAGGGAGCTTCTCAGCTTCTCCTCGCCGGTATGCTGCTTCGTGCTGATTGTCAGTACAGGGTAGCCGATGCTTGCATAGGTTTCGAACCTGTCGAGCAATTCTTGATGATCGTCTTCGAGCAGATCTGACTTGTTGAGTACCAGTATGGCCCTCAGGCCAAAGTGTTCGACTGCGGCGAGGTACTGGTCGAGCAGGTAACCGGTCGGGGGGGGGCTCGGGGCTGCGACGATGACGAGCTGGGTCAGGTTTGCGGCGAGAGGTTTCTCGTGACCGCCGTAGTCCGGGCGTGACAGCAGCGTCGTGCGTTCCCTGACAGCCGTGACCACGCCGTCCCCGTCATCGGTGCTATGCCAGATGACGTGGTCGCCGCAGACGATGTCGCCGAGATTCTGGCGAAACCGGCAGTTGACGAGATGCCGCTCTTCATCAGCGATCACCAGGCTGCGACCGTGACGCACGACCACGGTCCCGTCACGGGGCGTCTCGTCGTGTTTGTCGGGCAGCGTGTCAGTCTTGTGTTGCGCCTGCTGCAGGCGCCTTTCCCGAATGGCAGCGATACGTGCTTTCTGTTGCCGGGTCAGACGCCTGCGTGACATGCGCCGGGGATTACTGTTCGAATTTGTAGAAAGCCGTATTCAGGTAGTGCACGATGTCGTCGACATCCTCGGGAAAGAGGTTCGCGCCGGTCATGCTGTTGCAGCCGTTCGTGCGCTGCTTCAGAAGTTCGAGTGACTCGATCTTGCGCATCGGGGGCAGATAGACCTCTGTACCGTGGCAGCGAGTGCAGTTTTCCTCATGCAGTTTCTGGCCGTTTTCGGCGCTGCCGGCGAGTTCCCCCGCAAACAGGTTGCCGGCCTGAAGCAGCAGCATGCCGGTCAGGAATGTGCAGGCAAGTTTCATCATCGTTTGCTCTCCGTGAAGGGTTACCGTTTCATTCTATGTGATCTGGAGCATTTTTACAGAGGTACACACCGGCCTCTGCCCCTGAATCAGACGGGTAATATGCAATACTCAATCACCTCTGTGCAGGTTCAGCCAGCCGGCGAGCTTGTCGTGAGCCTCGTCGATACCGGTCTTCTTGAGAGAGGAGAAAAGCTGGGCACTGTTCTGCGGTGTATCGCTCAGGGATTTACGCACCTTGTGCAGCGAGGCCATCGCCGGTCCTCGCTTGAGCTTGTCGGCCTTGGTCAACAGGACGTGGACGGGCAGTCCGATGTGATTGCACCAGGCGATCATCTGCTGGTCGAGTTCCTTCAGGGGATGTCGGACATCCATCATGACGACGACGCCCCTGAGGCAGCGGCGTTCCTCGATATAGGTCGAGAGCAGTCCGCGCCACTGGTCACGGATCGGCGAAGCAACCTTTGCGAAACCGTATCCCGGCAGGTCCACGAGGCGCCGCTGGTCATCCAGGGCGAAAAGGTTAATCAGCTGCGTGCGACCGGGTGTCTTGCTTGTGCGAGCGAGTGCTTTCTGGTGAGTCAGCGTGTTGATAGCGCTCGACTTCCCGGCATTGGACCGCCCTGCAAAAGCCACCTCGTAGCTCTCCTCGCAGTCGGGCAGCTGTGAAAGTTTTGCGGCACTGATGAGGAACTGTGCGCGATGAAAATAGGGGATCACGACGGCTTGCCGAAGATTGCCTCGAGCCCGTCATCGAGCGTCGGAAAACGCAACCCGATGCCGATCGTTTGCATGAGCTTGGCGTTCGAAATCTTGCGCGATTCCTGCAGGTAACTCAGCATACCGGGACTGAGTTGTTCCCTGGCTGTCTGCATGTCGATCTGGGGCGGGGGTTCAAGCCCGGCGTAGCGTGCGATCCTGGTGAAATAGTCGGTCATGGTCGAGGGGTGCCCGTCTGTGACATTGTAGACTTCTCCGCTTTTGCCTGTTTCGAGCAGGTCCAGCGTGATTGCCGCAAGGTCGTCTGCATGGATGCGGTTCGTAAAGGGTGCGATGTCTGCTTTCAGGACGGGTTGATGATCCCTGATCCTGTCGAGCGGCAATCGTCCTGGCCCGTAGATACCGGGAACGCGGATGATGAGGAAATCAAAGCCCTGCGCCCGCGCAGCTTCGGCGACCTGTCGTTCGGCATCGAGACGGCGTCTGGCACGGTCCACCTGCGCATCCAGAGGCGAGGATTCATCAATCCAGCCACCATCTGCATTGCCATAGACGCCTGTCGTGCTGAGATACAAAAAGCAGCGCGGGAGCCCCTGCATGGCCTCAAGAAAATTGCCGATCAACGGATCTGTCTCGCCGTTGCGAGGGGGCGGGGCAAGGTAGAGCAGATCAGAGCCAGTGACATCGAGAGGTGGCAGCGGGGGACGGGCAAAATCGACCTGCATGCAGGTATGGCCGGCCTGTTCGAGTGCCTCGCAGCTTCTGCGCGTGCGCACGAGCCCGGTGACTTCGAGCCCCTTGCCGGCCGCAAGAGCAGCAATGCGTCGCCCGATATCACCACAACCGGCGATTACTATTCTGGTCATGAGGTTTTAATACACAGGAAAATACGGGACAATCTCGCAGTTTTAGATAGTCAATTCAAGTTTATGAACAAATTTCAGGTCACAGTTCAGCCACAGGGCAGGACGTTTGAGGTCAGCGAGGACGAGACAATTCTCGATGCTGCGCTGCGGCAGAATGTGATCCTCCCCTACGGCTGTCGCAGCGGGAATTGCGGGACATGCCAGGTGAAGCTTGTCTCCGGCGGTTTTCACTATCCCCATGGCGACCCGCCGGGATTGACGGACGATGAGGATGGTATGCTGATCTGCCAGGCTATTCCGACCAGCGATCTGCTGATCAAAGCCCATCTGCTCGAGCGTGCGGCCGAGATCGAGCCACGGGTCATGCCTTGCAAGGTACACATCCACGAGCCCCTGGCTCACGATGTCATGTGCGTGATGCTGAAGCTGCCTGATTCGCAGCGCCTGCAGTTCCTCGCGGGACAGTATCTTGAATTTCTCCTGGAAAATGGCAAGCGCCGCGCGTTCTCCATTGCCAATGCACCGCATGACGACGAGTTCATCGAATTGCATATCCGTCACGTCGAGGGTGGAACCTTCACCGATTTTGTCTTCGATTCCCTCAAGGACAAGACTGTGCTGCGCATCGAGGCGCCGCTCGGGACATTCACGCTGCGCGAGGAGTCGGATCGCCCGATGCTCTTCATTGCCGGTGGTACCGGTTTCGCGCCGATCAAGGGCATGCTCGAACATGCGTTCTTCGCTGGCATCAGGCGCCCGATGACGCTCTACTGGGGCGTGCGTTCACGCCGGGACCTCTACCTGCCGGACTTGCCGGAGGAATGGATGGCGCAGCATGACAACTTCAGGTTCGTTCCCGTGCTCTCGGAGCCGGATGCCGACTGGAAGGGACGCACCGGGTTTGTCCATGATGCCGTCCTGCAGGATATCGATAACATCCCGGAGTATGATGTTTACATGGCCGGCCCGCCCGTCATGGTCAACTCGGCCAGGGAGGCCTTCGAGGGAAAAGGGCTGAGCCGCGATTACATGTACTCTGACGCTTTCGAGTATGCCGCACCCAGGGGTAAGTAAGATGACAGATTTTCGCGGAACCACGATTCTTTCCGTGCGTCGCAATGGCAGCGTTGTCGTCGGTGGTGACGGCCAGGTGACCCTTGGTCAAACTGTCATGAAGGGCAACGCGCGCAAGGTGCGCCGGCTTTACAAGAACCAGGTGCTGGCCGGTTTCGCCGGTGCCACGGCCGATGCTTTTACGCTCTTTGAGCGTTTCGAGGGCAAGCTCGAGAAGCATGGTGGTCACCTGACTCGCGCAGCCGTCGAGATGGCGAAAGACTGGCGCACCGATCGCATGCTGCGCCGACTGGAAGCGCTCTTGTGCGTAGCCGACCGGGAGGCGTCCCTGATCATCTCCGGAAACGGTGACGTCATCGAGCCTGAGAACAGCCTCATGGCGATCGGCTCAGGTGGCTCCTATGCGCAGGCGGCTGCCCGCGCCCTGCTTGAAAACAGCGACCTCTCGGCACGCGAGATCGTCGAGAAAGGGCTCAATATCGCTGCCGATATCTGCGTCTACACGAACCACAACCTGGTTCTCGAAGAACTGGAAATTCAAGACTGATGGCTGAAATTACTCCCCGCGAGATCGTTCAGGAACTCGACAAGCACATCATCGGCCAGCATGACGCCAAGCGTGCCGTGGCCATTGCGCTTCGTAATCGCTGGCGCCGTGCACAAGTCGATGAACAGCTGCGAAACGAGATCACACCCAAGAATATCCTGATGATCGGTCCGACCGGTGTCGGCAAGACCGAGATTGCCCGGCGCCTGGCGAACCTCGCCGATGCGCCCTTTATCAAGGTCGAGGCAACCAAGTTCACAGAGGTTGGCTATGTCGGGAAGGAGGTCGACTCGATTATCCGCGAGCTGGCTGATTCGGCCATCAAGATGCTGCGCGAGACCGAGATGGAAAAGGTACGCGATGTTGCGCGCCAGAGTGCGGAGGACCGCGTGCTGGACGCGCTTCTGCCGGGACCGACGGTCAGCTCCTGGGAGGAAGAGGCGCAGACCCCCGAGGATTCTGCAACCCGAACAAAGTTTCGCTACAAGCTGCGCGGCGGGGAACTCGATGACAAGGAGATCGAGATCGAGGTGACTGCGCCGCAAATGGGTGTCGAAATCATGACGCCGCCCGGCATGGAAGAGATGACGAGCCAGTTGCAGGAGATGTTCGCCAATATCGGCAGCGGCAGAACGAAGCGGCGCAAGCTGCGCATCAGGGATGCCCTCAAACTCATCGAGGACGAGGAAGCGGCGCGGCGCGTCAACCAGGAAGATCTCAAGCTGCGTGCCATCGAGCTTGTCGAGCAGCATGGCATCGTCTTTCTCGATGAACTCGACAAGGTCTGTTCTCGTTCCGACTACTCGGGCGGTGGTGCCGATGTCTCGCGCGAGGGCGTGCAGCGTGACCTGTTGCCACTCGTCGAAGGATGTACCGTCTCGACCAAGCATGGAACGGTCAGGACCGACCACATTCTCTTCATCGCATCGGGGGCCTTTCATCTCGCCAAGCCATCCGACCTGATCCCCGAACTCCAGGGGCGCTTGCCGATCCGCGTGGAGCTCCAGGCCCTGAGCGTCGATGATTTCACACGCATCCTGACTGAACCCGATGCATCACTGACCCAGCAGTACCAGGCACTGATGGCGACGGAGGGCGTCGGGCTGGAATTCACGGAAGGCGGCATCCGCCGCATCGCGGAGATTGCCTGGAACGTCAACGAACGTACCGAGAATATCGGCGCGCGACGGCTTCACACGGTCATGGAGCGTTTGCTGGAAAGAATCTCCTACGAGGCACCGGATCTCGGGGGCGAGAAGGTTGTGGTTGATGAAGACTATGTCAACGAGCACCTCAATCAACTCGCTGAAAACGAGGACCTGACACGTTACATTCTCTGAGCAACGCCCGTGTCCCGGTCACTCCTGAACAGGCCCCGCAATGCGGGGCCTGTCTTCTATTCCGGGCAAGAAAAAGCCGCCCCGAAGGGCGGCTGGTTTCTTGTTCTTCTTGTCTCTTCTTCTTGATCAGAGCCAGTAGACGAAGATAAACAGGCCGAGCCAGACAACATCGACAAAGTGCCAGTACCAGGCCGATGCCTCGAAGGCGAAATGATTGTGCGGCGTGAAATGGCCCCTGGCCGAACGCAGCATCATGACGAATAGCATGATCGCGCCGATCGTGACATGCAGGCCGTGGAACCCGGTCAGCAAATAAAAGGTCGAGCCGTAGATGCCTGATCCGAGTGTCAGGTTGAGGTCTTTCCAGGCATGCTGGTATTCATACGCCTGCAATCCGACGAAGAGGAAACCTAACGCCACGGTTGCGGCCAGCCACAGGGTGGTCTTGCTGTTGTTGCCCTGTTTCAGTGCCCAGTGTGCGAAAGTCACCGTGACGCCCGAGGTCAGCAGGATCAGGGTGTTGATGGCGGGAATGCCCCAGGCACCGACGATCTGAAAATCACCACCGACTTCGCCGGGGCCATTTGTGGGCCATGCGGCTTCGAAACCGCTCCAGAGAACCGCGTTGGTCATGACATTGTTGCCCTCGCCACCTAGCCAGGGGATTGACAGCACGCGTGCATAGAAGAGGGCGCCGAAGAAGGCCGCGAAGAACATCACCTCCGAGAAGATGAACCATCCCATGCCCATGCGGAAGGAGGTGTCGACCTGGTCACTGTATTTGCCACTGAGACTTTCGTCGATGACCTCGCCGAACCAGCGAAACATCATGTAGACAACGATGGCGACACCCGCGAGCATGAACCATGTGCCGATGCTGTTGCCGTTTAGGTAGTTTGAAAAGCCGACGAACAGTGTGGTCAGGCCGATCGTTCCGATGATGGGCCAGTTGGTGCCATGGGGCACGTAGTAATGATCGTGAGATGCGTGTGACATCTGTTATTCCCCTTGAATGGTTAATTGTGCTACTTGGTTTTTTGGTGTTTTGTCGTAAAAAGTGTAGGAAAGCGAGATGGTCTTGATGTTGTCCGGCAGGTCAGGACTTATGGAAAAGACGAGGGGCATTTCGCGTTCTTCACCGGCCTGGAAGGGCTGTTCGGTAAAGCAGAAACACTCTGTCTTGTGGAAGTAGAGTGATCCCTCTGCCGGTGCCACATTGTAGATTGCCCGCCCGGTGATCGGTGTCCTGTTGAGGTTGGTCGCGAAAAAGCTCGTCTGCACATACTGCCCTGGACGTATCTTCATCTTGGCGACCTTGGGGCGGAACTCCATGTAGGCGTGTTTTCCGACACTGGCCACGAATTCCACTGTGATCTCGCGATCATCGTCGATGCGCGCTGGCGCTGACTCCGTTTTCTGGAGCGAGCGCCCCCCGAATCCGGTCACCTTGCAGAAGACATCATAGAGCGGGACCATCGCGAACCCGAATCCGAACATCAGGACGACCGCTGCTCCGGTCATCAGGACCACGCGGCGGTTGCTTGTCCTGAGTTCCTGTTTCTCCATCAGTCGAACACCTTCATGATCATGGGCCCGAGATAGAGGCCAAGTGCCACGAGTGCCAGCAGGACGACAGTGATGCGGATGCCGCGGCGATTGACCTCGTGCTCCTGCGTATTCGTCATCATCACTTCACCTGGGGTGCTTCAGTGAAGCTGTGATAAGGAGGTGGCGAGGAAAGTTGTTCGAATTCCAGGCCGGTCGCGCCTTCCCAGACACGGTCCGTGGCTTTTTCTCCGCCCCTGATCGTCTTGTAGACGATGTAGCAAAAGAGGAGCTGGGTCAGGCCGAAGGCAAAGCCGCCAATCGAGGAGACCATGTTCCAGTCCGCAAACTGCAGGGAATAGTCCGGAATCCGCCGCGGCATGCCGGCCAGTCCGAGGAAGTGCTGGGGGAAGAAGAGCACGTTGACAAAGATGGTCGAGAGCCAGAAATGGATCTTGCCAAGGCGCTCGTCATACATGTTGCCGGTCCATTTCGGCAGCCAGTAGTAGGCCGCGGCCATGATCGAGAAGATCGCACCGGAAACCAGTACATAGTGGAAATGGGCGACGACGAAGTAGGTGTCGTGGTACTGGAAGTCGACCGGCGTGATGGCGAGCATGAGACCGGAAAAACCACCGATGGTGAAGAGAATAATGAAGCCCAGCGCAAACAGCATCGGCGTCTCAAAGGTCATGGAGCCTTTCCACATGGTCGATACCCAGTTGAAAACCTTCACACCTGTAGGTACGGCGATCAGCATCGTGGCATACATGAAGAAGAGTTCCCCTGCGACCGGCATGCCGACCGTGAACATGTGGTGTGCCCAGACGATGAACGACAGGAAGGCGATCGAGGCAGTGGCATAGACCATCGAGCTGTAACCGAAGAGCGGCTTGCGTGCAAAGGTCGGAACGATTGCCGAGACGATGCCGAATGCCGGCAGGATCATGATGTAGACCTCGGGGTGTCCGAAGAACCAGAAGACGTGCTGGAACAGGACCGGGTCACCGCCGCCTGCAGCGTCGAAGAAGCTGGTGCCGAAATACTGGTCAGTGAGCAGCATGGTGACCGCACCCGCGAAGACCGGCATGACCGCGATCAGCAGGTAAGCGGTGATGAACCATGTCCAGACGAACAGCGGCATCTTCATGAGCGACATGCCCGGTGCGCGCATGTTGAGGATCGTTGCCACGATGTTGATGGCGCCCATGATCGACGAGAGCCCGAGGATGTGCACTGTAAAGATCAGGAACGGAAAGGCATCCTGTGTCTGCAGCACGAGTGGGGGGTACATGGTCCAGCCGGCGGCCGGTGCTCCTCCTTCCATGAAGAGCGTGGAGAGCAGCATGGCGAAGCCGAATGGCAGGATCCAGAAGGACCAGTTATTCATCCGGGGGAGCGCCATATCGGGCGCGCCGATCATCATCGGAATCAGCCAGTTGGCCAGACCGACGAATGCCGGCATGACAGCGCCGAAGACCATGATCAGGGCGTGCATGGTTGTCATCGAGTTGAAGAACCCCGGGTCGACGAACTGCATGCCGGGCTGGAAAAGCTCGAGCCGGATCACCATGGCCATGGCGCCACCGATCATGAACATCAGCAGGGAGAACAGCAGATAGAGTGTGCCGATGTCCTTGTGGTTGGTGGTGCGAACCCAGCGCATCAGCCCTTTTTCGGGGCCGTGATGGTGGTCGTCGTGCGTTGCTACGTGTTCAGACATATTCTTTCTCCACTTGACTCTCTGGCTGTTAGCGAACTGCTTTGATATCGGACGGTTGAACGATGCTTGCGTCGTTACCGAAGGCTTTGCGCTGGTAGGTGATGACTGCGGCGAGGTCGACATCGTTGAGGATGGCAGCATATCCGGCCATGGCCGTGCCGCTGACGCCCTTGAGGAGGAGGTCGATGTGTGCGGTGGCGTCACCGTTGGCGATCGCGGAACCGGCGATCGCCTTGCCGACGCCGCCTTCACCGTTCATGCCGTGGCAGGCCATACAGTTGGTGTTGTAGACCTGCTGGCCTTTTGCCATGAGTTCGTCCATGGTCCACTCCCGGTCAGCGCCGGCTGCTGCCGCTTCGGCAGCCTGCTTTTTCTCGCTGACCCATTTCTGGTAGTCGGCGTCACTGACAGCCTTGACGACAACCGGCATGAAGCCGTGGTCCTTGCCGCAAAGCTCGGCGCAGTTGCCGCGGTAGGTGCCTTCCTGCTCGATTTTGGTCCACATCTCGTTGATGTAGCCCGGGATGGCATCCATCTTCTGGCCCAGATCCGGCACCCACCAGGCGTGAATGACATCGGAGGCCGTCAGCAGGAAGCGGATTTTCTTGTCGACCGGCACCACCAGGGGTTCGTCAACATCAAGCAGATAGTGGTCGATGGTCGTAACATCGGTCCCCGAGCCTTTCATGCGGGCGTTGTTGTGGTCCGGGTGCAGGTTGCTGATGAAGTCGATGCCCTCGTCCATGTATTCGTACTGCCACTTCCACTGGTGCCCCGTGACCTTGATCGTCATGTCGGCATCGGTGCTGGTGTCAGACATGTAGAGCAGCGTCGATGTGGCAGGGACGGCAATGGTGATAAGGATCAGGAAGGGGACCGCTGTCCAGAGAATCTCGAGCTTCGTGCTCTCGTGAAATGTCGCCGGAACGGCGCCTTTCGATTTCCGGTGATAGATGATCGACCAGGCCATGGCGCCGAAGACGATGATCCCGATGATGATGCAGACCCACAGGATCCACATATGCAGGTCATAGACCTCGCGGGAGATTGGTGTGACCCCTTGTGTGAGGTTCAGTTCATCGAAGCCCGCCAGTGCCGGGCTGGCCATGATGGCCAACGCCGCTGAGGCGAGCACGCTGTTGATCGCTCTTGTTATCATCAAGTCCCCCTTCAGGTTGATTTCTCACCCTTTTCAGATGATCGTATTGTCGGTTATCCGGTTTGGCAGGCTCTTGCCGGGCGGTCTCAGCCGGTAGCAATTGCCATGCGCAGGTTTTGTTCCAGCTGCTGTCTCTCTTCCTCGTCCAGGAAACTTGCGATCTCCACGGACTTGCCGTGCGAACGAAGCAGCAGTCTGCTCGGGTACCAGGCGTGTGGCCCTTTTTCTCTTATAATCTGTACCCAGTAGCGCTGGAATTGCTGGCGTCGCTCACGGCCATGTTCCTTCTGGATGAGTGTGAGTCGATGCCGGTCGACATCAATAGCCTCCATGCGATCATTGCGACGCAATATGTACAGGATGCAGGCGCCCAGCAGCGCCAGCTCCAGCAAGGCAAATGGCATGATCATCCACAAGCCGAGCAACATGAATCTGATGGCTATCCCGAGGGAAACAATTGACACGCAAGCAAAAAAGAGTATCGCGCCGCCGGGTGTCAGCGAGGCGTTCGGCCGGACTACGATTTGATGCGTGTCCGCATTGTTGTTGCTTGCAGAGATTGGCAACTGGTTTCCCTTGGTTGTCTGGCACGTGGCGTTGATTTTACTGTTGTCATGGCCGCCCGGGTTTTTGTTATTTTTTTGCAGTGCCTATTATCACCCGTTTACAGATTTTGCAGCAGTGCGTCAATCTGTCACAAATAAGTTTCGATTATAGTTCTATAAATGAAACAGCAGTGCAAGTGGTAATGCGGGAAAACCCGAGATTATCTTTGACTGTATTAGCTTGATCTAATATTATTGCCGACCCCCGATCATGGCCGGATTCCGGTGTGGTATTGGTGTCGACAACAGTTTGGCTGGAGGTATCGATATGGCACTTGAAATTCAGGTGGACAACATTAAATGCGGCGGTTGCGCCAACACGATCCGGACGAAACTCGAGCAGGCCTTCGAGGCACCCGTTTCGGTGGATATCGAGCAAGGTGTCGTCAGGATTGACTCAACGGAAGAGCAACGTCAGGAGATTGTTGCGAGGCTGGCAAGTCTCGGCTATCCGGAAACCGGCACTGCTGAAGGTATCGAGGCAGCCACCGCAAAGGCGAAGTCATTTGTGAGCTGTGCGATCGGGCGAATGAGCGGCACGGACAACGACTGAGCTGCGGTCGTATCCTGTACTGGTCGCCTGTGCGGCCAGGCGCGTACAAAATTCAACTTGAAAAAAGCAATGGGGTGTACTCATGGCACACGGGGCTTCTGCGGTCGATGCGCAGTACAACTACGACATAATCAAAAAATTCTCCATCATGGCGTTGTTCTGGGGGGTACTCGGCATGATCGCGGGTACCTACATTGCCGCTGAACTGGCATTCCCGTTCCTGAACTTCGATACACCTCAAATCACTTTCGGTCGGCTGCGCCCGGTTCACACGACGCTTGTGATCTTCGGATTTGGCGGCAGTGCACTGTTCGCGACCTCCTACTATGTCGTGCAGCGAACCTGCCAGACGCGTCTCTACAGTGATTTCATGGCGAACCTGACATTCTGGGGCTGGCAGCTTTCGGTCCTGCTCGGTGTGATCGGTTACGTCAATGGCTACACGCAGGGTCGTGAATATGCCGAGTTCGTCTGGCCGATCGACCTGCTGATCGCCGTCACCTGGGTCATCTATTTCATGGTTTACGTGCAGACACTGCGCCGCCGTTCGCAGCCGCATATCTACGTCGCCAACTGGTTCTACATGGCCTTTATCCTGGCGACTGCCATCCTGCATATTTTCAACAACCTGGCTGTGCCGGTCAGCCTGTTCAGCCTGCAGTCCTATAGCGCCTTCTCCGGCGTGCAGGACGCCATGACCCAGTGGTGGTACGGTCATAACGCCGTTGGTTTCTTCCTGACCGCTGCCTTTCTCGGCATGATGTACTACTTCGTGCCCAAGCAGGCAGGGCGCCCGGTGTATTCGTACAGGCTTTCGATTGTCCACTTCTGGGCGCTGTCCTTCCTCTACATGTGGGTTGGCGCACACCACCTGCACTGGACGGCATTGCCGGACTGGACATCCTCGCTGGCCGCTACTTTCTCGATTCTGCTGCTGATGCCCTCCTGGGGAGGCATGATCAACGGCATCATGACGCTCTCCGGTGCCTGGGACAAACTGCGCACGGATCCCATCATGCTGTTCCTGATCACGGCACTGGCGTTCTATGGCATGTCAACCTTTGAAGGCCCGATGATGTCCCTGAAGAGCGTCAACGCCCTGTCGCACTATACCGACTGGACAGTCGGGCATGTTCACTCCGGTGCCCTCGGCTGGGTCGCGATGGTCAGTTTTGGTTCCTTTTACCATATGATCCCGCGTCTCTATGACACAGAGCTGTGGAGCAAGAAGCTGGTCTATGTCCATTTCTGGCTCGCGACCATCGGTATCGTGCTCTACATCACCGCGATGTGGGTGTCCGGTATCGGCCAGGGCCTGATGCTGCGCGCATTCGATGACTATGGCAACCTCGCCTACACCTTCATCGAAACAGTGGCTTTCATGCACCTGCCGCTTGCGACCCGCATGATCGGGGGCATTTTCTTCGTCAGTGGCATCCTGACGATGGCCTTCAACATCTTCATGACCATCCGCACTGCCAAGAAAGAGCAGGCTGAAATTGAAGCCAAAATCGCGGCCAGGATGGCCAAGGCAGGAGTCTGACGATGAAATTCCGATTCGCACATGAAAGTATCGAAATCAATGCCGGGCTGCTGATCGGGCTCACCATGCTGGTCATCAGCATCGGTGGTCTCGTGGAGATCGTTCCGCTGTTCTACATCGACGAGACCATCGAAAAAGTCGAGGGTGTGCGTCCATACACGCCGCTGGAACAGGCTGGTCGGGACATCTACATCCGCGAGGGCTGCTATACCTGTCACTCCCAGATGATCAGACCGTTCCGGGACGAGGACCTGCGCTATGGCCACTACTCGCTGGCGGCCGAATCGCAGTATGACCACCCGTTCCAGTGGGGATCCAAACGGACAGGCCCTGACCTTGCGCGTGTCGGTGGCAAGTACTCAAACGACTGGCATGTCCAGCACCTGAAGGCGCCGCGCTCTGTCGTTCCGGACTCGATCATGCCCAACTATCCCTGGCTTGCCGACACCTCGCTCGACTATTCCGACATCGCTGGCAAGATGCGTGCGCTCAAGACAGTCGGTGTGCCCTATTCGGAAACTGACGTCGAGTACGAGCAGAATGTCGAGAAGTTCGGCAAGGAGATGGCCGACATGTTCAACATCCACAGGGCCCAGGAAAACCTGCTGGCCCAGGCGCAACAGGGTAACTTCGACGGCGACCGCAGCAAGCTGACGGAAATGGACGCCCTCGTTGCCTATTTGCAGATGCTTGGCACCCTTGTCGACTTCAGCAAGTACGACGAAGGCTACTTCGCCGAGTTCCGTTAACAGTCATCAGACAGGGGACGATTCGTGATGCCCGAATGGTTGACGTCGATGGAAGGCAGCAAGCCCGTTGCGCTGCTGATCTTCTTCATCACATTTATTGCCATTGTCGTCTACATCTACACAGGCAAGAAACGCAAGCAGCGACTGGAATCCTACAAGTACATTCCTTTTGCTGATGACGACGTGCCCGGGTCAGAACCAGAAGAGCGTGAATCGTCCAAACCGGATGAGAAAGGTAAATCATCATGAGTGAGAATACACAGCAACAGCAAAGCGGCGCCGTACAGACCACCGGACATGCATGGGACGGTGATTTGCAGGAATTCAACAACCCGCTGCCCCGCTGGTGGGTCTGGACCTTCTACGCCACGGTCATTTTTTCCCTGGTCTACTGGGTGATTTTTCCGACCTGGCCCTACGCCAACACCTATACCAAGGGTATTGGTAATACGATCACTTTCAAGAACGATCAGGGTGAGGAGGTCACGACGCACTGGAATACGCGCGCGTTGCTGATCGAGGACATGCAGAATGGCGAGGAGGCGCTCAAGCAGAAAGCCTATCTGGAAAAGGTCAACGCTGCGAGCTATGAGGAGATCCTCTCTGATCCGGACATGATGGCGTTTACCGAGTCCACAGCCAAGGTGCTGTTCGCCGATAACTGTGCGGCCTGCCACGGACCAGGTGCGGCGTTGCCTGCCAGCGCATTCGGGCTCTATCCAAATCTCGCAGACGACGCCTGGCTCTGGGGTGGCAAGCTGGAGGATATCGAGGAGACCCTTATAAAAGGCCGTAACGGCTACATGCCGGCTTTTGGCTCCGCGCTCAGCGAGGAGCAGCTTGACCAGGTTGCCAGTTATGTCCTGAGCCTCTCGATGGACGGCATCGATGCGCAGAAGGTTGCAGCCGGGAAGGAGATCTTTAACGGGCAGGCCGGTGGTTGCCATTATTGCCACACGAAAGAGGCGACTGGTCTCGAATCCCAGGGCGCGGCTAACCTGACCGATGCCATCTGGACCGTTGCGAATGTGCCCTCTGCACCGACGACCGAAGCGAAGCTCGTTGCTGTCAAAAAGGTGATCCGCGACGGTATTAACCGTGTCATGCCTGGATGGTCCGGCCGTCTCAGCGACGACGAGATCAAGCAACTCGCCATCTATGTTCACCAGCGTGGTGGCGGCAAGTAACCGCTGATTCAGCACCTTGGCTGACAGCGGACATGCGATGCCATGTCCGCTGTTTTTGTCTAGGCAAGAGCAGATGGCAGACCAGCAGACAGACCAGCAACCTCTCTACGAAGCCAGGCGCTCGATTTTTCCGCGTTCGGTCAAGGGGCGTTTTCGCAACATCAAATGGGCGATCCTGGCCTTCGCCTACGGTGTCTACTTCCTGTTGCCCTGGATGCGCTGGGAGCGTGCCGCCGCTCCTGACCAGGCTGTCCTGTTCGATCTCGTCGGCCGCAAGTTCTATCTCTTCGGCCTGACCGTCTATCCGCAGGATATTTTCTGGCTCGCCGGTTTCCTGATGCTGGCCGCCTACCTGCTTTTCTTCGTGACCGGAATCGCAGGCCGCGTATTCTGTGGCTACTTCTGCTTCCAGACGCTCTGGACCGATGTCTTCGTGCTTGTCGAGCGGCTTGTGCAGGGAGAGCGGCCGGCAAGGATCCGTCTCGCTAAACAGCCGATGAATGGCGAGAAGATACTGAAACTCGGCCTGACGCACCTGCTTTGGCTCCTGGTCGCCTTCGCGACCGGACTGAGTTTCGTGCTCTACTGGGGCAACGCGCCTGATCTGATCGTGGATTACTTTACCGGGAAGGCTCCCTTCGCGGCCTACGGTACCACGCTCTTTCTGACAGCCACGACCTACGTGATGGCGGGACATGCGCGGGAACAGGTCTGCACCTACATGTGCCCCTATTCCCGTTTCCAGAGCGTCATGTTCGACAAGGATACGCTGGTCGTTTCCTATGACAGCAAGCGCGGCGAGGGAAGCGCGGGTCGCGCCAAACTCGGAAAGGGTCTCAAGAGCCGGGAGGAGCGACAGGCGGCCGGTGCCGGGGACTGTATCGATTGTGGCTATTGTGTACAGGTTTGCCCGACAGGTATCGACATCCGCAACGGCCTCCAGATCCAGTGTATCTCCTGCGCGCTCTGCATCGATGCCTGTGACGCCATCATGGATTCGCTCGGCTGGGAGCGGGGGCTGGTCGCCTATACATCCGAACGCCAGGCCGAAGAGGGCAGACGGGCGCGGTTGCTGCGCCCAAAGGTGCTCGGCTACTTCATTGTGTTACTGGTCATCGTCGCTGCGCTGGCGTGGAACGTCTCGCATCAGCAGTTGTTTGATCTATCGGTCGCCCAGGAGCGACTGCCGCTCTATGTCACCCTGTCAGACGGGCGCATCCAGAACAGTTACGAGTTCAAGATGAACAACAAGACAGGCGGGCCACTAGAACTCGAGTTCGAGGTTGTCGGTCTCGAGGGGGCCGAACTCGATCTCGGAAATTTCAGCCACGTCGAGCTTGCACCTGACCAGCGGTTACGCCTGCGAGCACACATCAAGTATGACCCGGAAGCAGCCGAGTCCGGCTCGCAGCCATTCAGGATTCGTGCTGTTCCTGTCAACCGGTCAGATTTGCAGCCATTCGAGAAGGATGCTGTTTTTTCCTGGCCTGGAGGGAATTAAGGTATGAATACGACCGGTTTGCTTACTGTTATCGGAATCGGGGTCGGGCTGGAGATCCTGGCTTTTGTGCTGCTGCGCTTCCTGACGAAGCTTGATGGCAAGGCCATGGCCACGATCATCGCACTCGGCGTGATCGGTCTCTATATCCCGTGGGTCATCATCAACTGGCCGGGTGGTGATGTCTTCGCGATCGAAATCGGCATTTTTCTCGTCTTAGCCTATGTGCTGGGTATCATCGGCCGCCGTGCCGGAAAGAGCTGGCACTGGGGGCCTGCCGTGATCTTTGCATTCTTTGTGTTCGTTGTAGCCGTGAACGTGATCTTCGTGACACTGGCGGAAACGGGCATCACGGGTATATTTTCGAAACTGCTGCCGGAGCCGCAGACCAGCAGTGTTGCCAATTCCCGCTTTCCCGGAACAGTCTCCCATGATTTCCATGAGAAGGAGGCGCTGTACAACGCCTATCTCAGGGATGTCGAGGAGCAGCATGAGCGTGGATGGCAAGTCCGCAAGGGGTGGAAGCAGAAACCTGTCGTTGGCGATCCGGAG
>JASFFK010000008.1:0-18471 GCA_050124335.1 Chromatiales bacterium
ATTTCGGTCTACAGTTTCGACGATGACGGCGACCTGAAGCACATGCAGCGTGCCGAGCGGGCAACACAGGTCGACGATGGCTGGCAGTTGATCAATGTCGAGGAGACAAAGATCGAAAAAGGGCGCAACTTCTCGTCCATCTTCCCCGAGCGTCCTTTTTCTGCGGAACTGGACGAGGATATGCTCGTCAATCTGGGCATCGAACCATCGTTCCTGACGATCGGTCAGCTGTTCAACTATATCTCCTTCCTGCACGAGCATGAGCAGCGCAGTTCAGAGCACGAGGTTGTCTTCTGGTCGAAGCTGGCCAGCCCCCTGATTGGCATCATGATGCTGATCATGACGCTGCCTTTTGTGATGCGCGATATCCGCAGTACCGATATCGGCAAACATCTCATGGCAGGCATCTTCATCGGCGTGATTTTCTTCCTCGTCAGCCAGACGCTGGGTTTTGCAGGGATGATCTACGACGTTTCACCGATAGTGGTCGCATGGAGCCCGGTCTTCCTGCTGGGAGCCGCGATCGTTTTTCTCTATCGGCGCTATCTTTGAGGGACTGTCTCGCTGGTCAGCCGGGTATGGCAGAGCCTGTCGTAGAGGGTTTTGTTGTCGCTGTCGAACAGGCGCCATAACAGGCCGGCCAGGAAAAAAACATTTGTCACTGTGGCCAGCAAGAGGCGCAGCAGCGCTGTGCCGGTTCCCGGGACACGGCCCGAGGCGTCGGTCAGGCGAAATTTCCAGGTTTTCATCCCCACGGTCTGGCCGCCATGACTCCAGAACCAGAGATAGTAGCCGCCGCCGACGGAAAGCAGATAGAGCCTGAAGAGCGGGGAGTCGCCAATCGCGACCTGCTCACCATGCAGGCTCAGAGGGACCACGACGATGGTCGTTGCAACCATCAACAGTGCAAGCATCAGCAGCAGGTCGTAGAGGATTGCACCAAGATGGCGCAGTATTCCCGGCGTTGTATCAGCCGCTTTCAATCGAAACTCCCGGGTTATCGTCAAGGTAAATCGTGTAGAATTCTGCCACATGCAACAGAGAATACGTAGCAAACAGAGGATTGGCCCGGGCGTATGATACGCGTACTTCTTATTGATGATCACCAGCTCGTCAGGAACGGTCTCAGGAAGATCCTCGAATCGGACGATGACATCGAGGTTATCGCCGAGGGAGCAACCGGTGAAGAGGCAATCGATCTTTCCGACAAGCTGTCGCCGGATGTCCTCGTGATCGATGTCAACATGCCGGGGATCGGTGGTGTCAACGCGGCAAAGCAGATTCGCCGCAAGCATCCCGAGATCCAGATCATTGTCGTCACTGCGATGAGCCACGAGGCCTTCTCCTACTCCCTGCAGGAGATCGGCGTCCGCGGTTACCTGTCCAAGAGCAGTAACCCCGACGAGATGATCGAGGCCGTTCGTACCGTTAACGAAGGCAACATCTACATGTCGCGTGATGTCGCACAGCAGCTCGCGCTTGCCAGGAATCCGGGCGATACGGCATCAAAAATGTCGGAGCTGTCCGATCGCGAGCTCCAGGTTTTGCTGATGATCACCAAGGGCATGCGCGTGCAGGAGATTTCCGAAAGCCTGTTCCTGAGTCCCAAGACCGTCAGTACCTATCGCCAGCGTATTCAGGAAAAACTTGGCGTCAACAACGACATCGAGCTGACCTACTGGGCGCTGCGGCATAACATCGTCGAACTGCACTGATCACAGCTCTTGCCCGTTTCACCCCGTTTCTCGACTGATTGCCACCGCTGCGAGCGACTGCACGCATTCCTGCAGGAATCCAGGCAAAAATACCCCGACTACTTCTGCAAACCGGTACCCTCATTCGGTCCGTCCGATGCCCGCCTCCTGGTTGTCGGGCTCGCGCCCGGACTGCATGGCGCCAATGCAACAGGGCGCCCGTTCACCGGTGACTATGCCGGTGTGCTGCTGTATGAAACGCTCTTCCGGCACGGGTTCGCCAGCCGCAGCGAGAGCCTGACGCGTGATGACGGACTGGAGCTGAAGGATTGTCGGATAACCAATGCCGTGCGCTGCGTGCCGCCGCAGAACAAGCCGGTCGCTGACGAGATCAACAACTGCAATCCCTACCTTGCACAGGAGCTGGATCAGCTCCCCGACGGCGGGGTCGTTCTGGCACTGGGCCAGATCGCACACAAGGCCGTCGTGCGTGCCTGCAGCAAGCGGCAGAAGGAGTATCCTTTCGGTCACGGTTTGCAGGCGGAGCTCGATCGCGGCATCAGGCTTGTGGACTCCTATCACTGCAGCCGTTACAACACCCAGACGCGGCGTCTCACGGCAGCCATGTTCGACTCGGTCTTCCGTGATATTCGCGCTATGCTCGGGTCATGAGTGAAACTGACCGCTTCGATCACAAGAACTTTCTGAAGACACTCTCGACCCGCCCGGGCGTCTACCGCATGCTTGCGGACGACAGGGAGGTCCTCTATGTCGGCAAGGCGAAAAACCTCCGGAAACGTGTCTCCAGCTATTTTACGCGTTCGCTCAATCGCCGAATACAGCTCATGGTTTCGCAGATCAGCGCTATCGAGATCACCATCACCAACAGCGAGGCCGAGGCGCTGATCCTCGAAAACCAGCTCATCAAGTCGCTGAAGCCGCGTTACAACGTGCTGTTACGAGATGACAAGAGTTATCCCTATATTTATCTCTCCGATGACGAGTTTCCTCGCCTCGCTTTCCACCGTGGCGCGCGCAAGGCGAAGGGGCGCTATTTTGGTCCTTACCCGGGCAGCGGTGCGGTCAGAGAGACGCTGCACCTGATTCAGAAAGTCTTTCCCGTGCGCCAGTGCGAGGAGAGTTTCTATCGCAACCGCAGCCGTCCGTGCCTGCAATACCAGATCAAGCGTTGCTCCGCGCCCTGTGTCGGCCTTGTCAGCCGGGAAGAATACAACCAGGACGTGATACATACGCGGCAGTTTCTCGAGGGCAAGGCAACAGAGGTCATCGAGGCACTCACCGAAGAGATGGAAAAGGCCTCCGCGCAACTGGAGTTCGAGGCGGCCGCGCACCTGCGCGACCAGGTCATCAGCCTGCGCAAGATCCAGGAACGCCAGTACGTCAGCGGGGAAAAAGGCGATCTCGATATTGTCGCCGCGGCCATGGAGGCGGGCAGGGCCTGCGTCCAGGTCTTCACGATCAGGCATGGCAGGAATCTCGGCAACCGTTCCTTCTTCCCGCGTGTCGCACCCGATACGGAGATGGAACAGCTTGTCGCTGCATTTCTTACACAGCACTACCTGGAACGTCCGGTTCCCGGCGAGATCCTGGTCTCGCATCAACCGGAGGAGAGGGAGCTTCTGCAGGATGTTCTGAGTGCGCAGAAGGGGAGTGGCGTCGCGATCCGGCAACGCGTCCGCGGTGAACGCCAGCGCTGGGTAAGACTTGCCCGCGACAATGCTGCAGCCGCGCTGCGGGCGCGCCTGGCTGACCAGAGCGGCATACTCGAGAGCTACCAGCAGCTGCAGGATGCTCTCGGCCTCGACGAGACTCCGCAAATGATGGAGTGCTATGACATTTCGCACACGCGCGGCGAGCGCACGGTTGCGTCCTGTGTCGTCTTCGACCAGCAGGGGCCTGCACGCCAGCATTACAGGCGCTTCAATATCCGCAAGGCAGCAGCCGGAGACGACTATGCCGCCATGCAGGAGGTGATCAGCCGTCGTTTCGCACGCATCCAGCAAGGCGAAGCGAGCCTTCCCGATCTCGTAGTCATCGATGGCGGCAAGGGGCAGCTCTCGCGGGTTGCCGGCACGCTTGCCGAGATGGGGGTGACCGGTGTGAACCTCCTTGGCATCGCGAAGGGACCCGATCGCAAGCCTGGCATGGAGCGGCTCTTCTTGTACCCGGATAATCAGGCGCTTATACTCCCTGCCAGTTCTCCGGCGCTGCACCTGTTGCAACAGATACGCGACGAATCGCACCGTTTTGCGATTACCGGTCACCGCAAGCAGCGCGCCAGGGCCCGCCAGACCTCCGTGCTCGAGGAGATCGCGGGTGTCGGACCGCGCAGACGCAGGGATCTCCTTCGTCATTTCGGCGGCTTGCAGGAACTCATCAGTGCCGGCGAGGAGGATATCGCCGCCGTTGACGGCATCAGCCGGGCGCTGGCAAAACGCATCTATCAACACCTGCATGGTGAATAATCGCGCTCGACGCTTTGCCATGCCACAACAACCGGTTTTCAATCTCATCGACAGGCCCTGACGTGTTCTGGAACATTCCCAACAGCCTAACGCTGGTTCGTATCATCCTGATCCCGGTACTCGTGGGGCTCTTCCTGCTGCCGTTCGTCTGGGCGAGAGAAGCGTCTGCAATCGTGTTCCTCGTTGCCGCTGTGACAGACTGGTTCGACGGTTATCTCGCGCGACGGCTGGGCCAGACATCCAAGTTCGGCGCCTTTCTCGACCCTGTCGCAGACAAGCTCATGGTTGCAACAGCACTGGTGCTCCTGGTCTTTGCCGATCCGCGGATCTGGATTGCGATCGCGGCTGTCATCATCATCGGTCGGGAGATCACCATCTCTTCGCTGCGTGAATGGATGGCCGAACTCGGGGAGCGTGCCACCGTGGCCGTCAGCATGGTCGGCAAGATCAAAACGGCGGCCCAGATGGCAGCGATCACGCTGTTACTCTGGAAGGCTGATCTCTTCGGGCTGCCCGTCTACGGGATTGGCCTGGCGCTGCTCTTCATCGCTGCCGCCCTGACGCTCTGGTCGATGTTTGTCTATCTCAGGGCGGCGTGGCCTATTCTCACGGATGAGAGATCCGACTGACGCGAGGAATGGCTTGTGTCATAATCCGGCACCTTGAATTCATCAATCCAATCCAGAGATACCAAAAATGCTGAGTTTTCTGATATCCGATGCAATGGCCGAGGCACCCGCTGCGGCCGGTGGTGAACCCGGCTGGACGGGACTGCTTTTCCCGTTCGTACTGCTGGCGATCTTCTACTTTTTCCTGATTCGCCCGCAGATCAAGCGCCAGAAAGAACACAAATCGCTTGTCGACTCCATTCAGAAGGGCGACGAGGTCCAGACCGAGGGCGGATTGCTGGGTCGTGTCACTGACCTTGGCGATGACTACATGAAGGTAGAGATTTCCGATGGTGTGGAGATCAAGATGCGCCGTGGCTCTGTCGCTGCCGTCCTGCCTAAAGGTACGCTGAAGGACATCTGATCGTCACTCCCGCCCCGTACCCCGACTTCCCTTCAACTGGAATGAGCTGGATGCCATGAACCGCTATCCCCTGTGGAAGAACCTCATGATTCTGGCAGTGATTCTTGTCGCTGCCCTGTATGCCTTGCCGAACCTCTTCGGACAGGATCCGTCAATCGAAGTCACGCCGCTGAGCAAGACCGCCGAGATCACCGACGGCTCTGTTACGCAGGTGGAAGCCGCACTCAGTCAGCATGACCTTGCCATCAAGCGCATCGATCGTGAGCCTGACAGGTTGCGTATCCGTTTCAACGACGGTGAAACACAGCTCAAGGCGATGGACCTGCTGCCCGAGACGATGGGCGGCGAATACGCTTTCGCACTGAACCTCGTCGCTGACGTGCCGGCCTGGCTCAAGGCAATCGGGGGTGACCCGATGAGCCTGGGTCTCGATCTCCGCGGCGGTATCCACGTGCTCATCGATGTGGATATGGACACGGCGCTCAAGAACACGCTGACTGATACGCGCTCGGATATCCAGCGCGCCCTCCGGGAAGAGAAAATCTTCGGTCAGCTGCGACTCGAGGAAACGGGCATTCGTGCGCTCTTCCGCACCGAAGAGGAGCGTGACAGGGCAGAACGTATCATCGAGGATAACCTGCGTGATTTCGAGGTCGACACCTTCGAGAGCGAGCAGGAGTTCGGCGTCACGGCCATCTTCAGCCAGGAGGGCATCCGCCAGGCCAAGAAATTCGCGCTCGAGCAGAACATCGTCACGCTCAGCAACCGGGTCAACCAGCTTGGCGTCACTGAGCCGATCGTGCAGCAGCAGGGCGAGCGCCGTATCGTCGTCCAGCTGCCCGGTGTCCAGGACCCGTCGCGCGTCAAGGAGATCCTGCAGGCGACGGCCACCCTCGAGTATCGCCCGGTTGACACGGAACACAGTGTCGCCGATGCCGTCAACGGCAAGGTGCCCTTTGACTCCGAGATTCGCTATGACCGCCAGGGACAGCCTGTCCTGCTGAAGAAGGAGCGTATCGTCAGTGGCGAGAGCATCACCAATGCCTCATCCGGCGTCGACCAGCAGTCCGGCACACCGGCCGTCTTTGTCAGCCTCGATGGCCGCGGCTCCGACAGGATGCTGCGTTTCACGACCGAGAGCGTTGGCAAGCCGATGGCCGTCCTCTTCATCGAGGATCGCCCGACCGGCCAGAAGGACAGCGAGGGCAGAACCATCAAGAAGCACGTCGAGGAGGTGATCAGCGTCGCTACGGTGCGCGAACCCTTTGGCAGCAACTTCCAGACGACCGGCCTCGACAGCCAGCAGGAAGCGCGAGACCTGGCACTCTTCCTGCGTGCCGGCGCGCTCAAGGCCCCGATCGATATCATCGAGGAGCGGACCATCGGTCCGAGCCTCGGCCAGGAGAGCATTGATGCCGGTTTCAAGTCGATCCTGATCGGTCTCGCGCTCGTCATGATCTTCATGGCCATCTACTACAAGGTGTTCGGCCTGATCGCGAACCTCGCGCTGCTGGTCAACCTCGTCATGATCATTGCAATCCTCTCGATGTTGCAGGCGACACTGACGTTGCCCGGTATTGCCGGCATCCTGTTGACCGTCGGCATGGCGGTGGATGCGAACGTGCTGATTTTCGAGCGCATCCGCGAGGAAATCCGTGTCGGCAGTTCGCCGCAGGCGAGCATACAGGCCGGTTATGCCAAGGCACTCTCGACCATTCTCGATGCCAACATCACGACCCTGATCGCAGCGGTGCTTCTCTTCAGCTTCGGCACAGGACCCATCAAGGGTTTTGCCGTGACCCTCTTCATCGGCATCATTACCTCGATGTTCACGGCCATTCTCGGTACCCGTGCTGTCGTCAACCTCGTCTACGGCGGCAAGCGTCTCAAGAGCCTGCCGCTCGGGCTGCGCATCTTCGACAAGGAGCCGCGCATCAACTTCATGAGCAAGCGTACGCTCGCGCTGCTCTTTTCCGGCATCGTGCTGGCCGTCGCCATCGTTTCGCTGGGTCTTCGCAGCCTCAACTTCGGTATCGACTTCACCGGGGGTACCCTGATCGAGGTCGGTTACAGCCAGGATGTCGATGTCGAGGAGATTCGCGGCCAGCTTTCCGATGGTGGATACGGTGATGCGATGATTCAGCGCTTCGGTACGCCGCGAGACATCCTGATCCGTGTCGCGCCCCAGGAGGAGATTTCCAACGAGAAGATCTCCGACGATATCTTTGCACTGCTCGAGGCCAATACGGATAACAAGCCGGAGCTACGCCGGGTCGAGTTCGTTGGTCCGCAAGTGGGTGACGAACTCACCGAGAAGGGTGGCCTGGCGATGCTCTATTCACTCATTGCAATCCTCATCTATGTCGCCCTGCGCTTCGAGTGGCGATTTGCGGTGGGCTCCATCATTGCCCTGGTGCATGACGTTATCTTCACGGTGGGTCTGTTCTCGATACTCTGGGCGACCTTCGACCTGCCGGTACTGGCCGCGATCCTTGCCGTCATCGGCTACTCGCTCAATGACACCATCGTCGTGTATGACCGTATTCGCGAAAACTTTCGCAAGATTCGAAAGGGTTCGCCGATCGAGATCATCAATATCTCGCTGAATCAGACACTGTCACGCACGATCATCACCTCGTTGACAACCTTCGTGGTGCTGCTTTCGCTCTTCCTGTTCGGTGGTGAAATCATCCACGGGTTCGCGACGGCGCTCATGATCGGCGTCATCATCGGAACCTATTCCTCGATCTTTGTCGCGAGCGTCGCGGTGGTGATGCTCGGCATCAGGAAAGAGGACCTGATGCCGAAGGTCAAGGAAGGCGAGCTGGTCGACGACCGGCCCTGAAACGGACGCAGGTCGCGCCGCTTTCCGCGCACAAAAAAACCGGGGCCTGTCCCCGGTTTTTTTGATCAGACTTTCGGCAACTCGATTTTCGGTTTTTTCCTGTTGCGCCTGAACAGCACGCTCATCTGGCCGATGGTCTGCACGAGTTCCGCACCGCTGTTCTCGAGTATGGCCCGGGTGATTGCCGCGCGTTCGTCACGACCAGCCGCGATCTTCACCTTGATCAGTTCATGTGCATCGAGCGCGATCCCGACCTCTGTGAGGATGTTGTCGTTGAGGCCATGCTGGCCGACCATGACGACGGGCTTCAGGTGGTGAGCCCTGGAACGAAGATGGCGTTTTTGTGCTGCTGTGAGTGGCATGCGAGTCGGTCAGTTGACGGATGGTTTCAGGCAGCGCATTCTACAGGATTAAGACTTCCGGATCCGTAGATTCTTGGCCCGATCCAAAAGCAGCCGCAACTGGCTCGACCGTCATTTCACTGATAACTATGTCAAGCAGGCGCAGCAGCTAGGCTATCGTTCCCGTGCCGCTTTCAAACTGCTCGAGATCCAGGAGAAGGACAATCTCGTCAGGCCCGGCCACGTGGTTGTCGATCTCGGCGCGGCACCTGGCGGCTGGAGCCAGATCGCGAAGGACCTTGCCGGTGACGAGGGCATGGTCTTTGCACTGGATATTCTCCCGATGGACCCGATCGCCGGTGTCCACATCATCGAGGGCGACTTTCGTGAACAGGGTCCCTTTGACAAGCTTTTGGCCATGCTGGATGGTCGCTCCGTCGACCTTGTTATTTCCGACATGGCACCCAATATCTCAGGTGTGGCAGCTGTCGATCAGCCAAGATCCATGTATCTGTGTGAACTTGCCCTGGAGTTTGCGCGTCAGACACTCAGGCCCGGCGGGGATTTCCTCGTGAAGGTTTTCCAGGGAGAGGGATTCGATGAATTCTTCCGCCAGATGCGCGAAAGCTTCGGCAAGGTCGTCACGAGAAAACCACAAGCATCCCGCAGTAAAAGCCGCGAGGTTTACCTGCTGGGGCGGGATTTCAAGGTATAATGCTTTGGAATACGACTATTTACAGAGCTCGGCCACGTACAGGCCGTCAAGACATAACAGAGGTACGGTCTGTTGAATGACATGGCAAAAAATCTGATCTTGTGGGTCGTGATTGCGCTGGTCCTGATGTCTGTCTTCCAGACATTCACCACCAATAACACCCAGAGTGCGGCGATGAACTATTCCGATTTCATCGCTCAGGTCAATGACGGCAACATCGAGTCTGTCGAGATTGACCAGTACGGACGCACTATCAGCGGCAGGCTCTCCTCCGGCGAGTCTTTCAGTACGGTCGCACCTGCTGATGACCAACTTGTGTCCGACCTGCTCAAGAACAACGTGCAGATCAAGGCCGAGGCACCTGAAGTCGCGTCCATCTGGCAGAGCATCTTCGTGAACCTGCTGCCGATCTTCCTGCTGCTGGGCATCTGGATCTTCTTCATGCGCCAGATGCAGGGTGGCGGAGCCGGTCGCGGTGCCATGTCCTTCGGCAAGAGCCGCGCGCGCATGTTGACAGAAGACCAGGTCAAGGTCACCTTCGCTGACGTCGCTGGAGCGGACGAAGCCAAGGAGGAGGTCGTCGAGATGGTCGACTTCCTGCGCGACCCGTCGAAGTTCCAGAAACTCGGTGGCAAGATTCCCAAGGGCGTGCTCATGGTCGGTTCGCCCGGTACAGGCAAGACGCTGCTTGCGCGCGCGATTGCAGGCGAGGCCAAGGTTCCCTTCTTCACGATTTCAGGTTCCGACTTCGTCGAGATGTTCGTCGGTGTCGGTGCATCCCGTGTGCGCGATATGTTCGAGCAGGCGAAGAAACATGCCCCCTGTATCATTTTCATCGACGAGATCGATGCTGTCGGCCGTCACCGTGGCGCCGGCCTCGGCGGCGGGCATGACGAGCGCGAACAGACACTCAACCAGCTGCTTGTCGAAATGGACGGTTTCGAGGGCAATGAAGGCGTCATCGTCATCGCTGCAACCAACCGTCCGGACGTACTGGACCCGGCACTGCTGCGTCCCGGCCGTTTCGACCGCCAGGTTGTCGTCCCGATGCCGGACATCCGCGGCCGCGAACAGATCCTCAAGGTTCACCTGCGCAAGGTGCCGGCTGCGGAAGACATCGATCCGCAAGTCATCGCACGCGGTACGCCGGGCTTCTCCGGTGCGGATCTCGAAAACCTCGTCAACGAGGCGGCGCTGTTCGCCGCGCGCAACAACAAGCGCAATGTCGATATGGATGACATGGAGAAGGCCAAGGACAAGATCATGATGGGGGCCGAGCGTCGCTCCATGGTCATGAGCGAGGACGAGAAGAAGCTGACTGCCTATCACGAGGCAGGGCATGCGATCGTCGGTCTCAACGTGCCCCAGCACGACCCGGTATACAAGGTGAGCATCATCCCGCGCGGTCGTGCGCTTGGCGTCACCATGTTCCTGCCGGAAGAGGACAAGTACAGCCACAGCAAGGAGTATCTCGAGAGCCAGATTTCGAGTCTCTTCGGTGGCCGTATCGCGGAAGCGCTGATTTTCGGTCCCCAGAGTGTCACGACCGGTGCATCCAATGATATCGAACGCGCCACACAGCTTGCGCGCAACATGGTCACGCGCTGGGGTCTTTCGGACCGTCTCGGCCCGCTCGCCTATGGTGAGGAGGAGGGCGAAGTCTTCCTCGGCCGTTCCGTGACCACGCACAAGAACGTCTCGGATGACACGGCCCATGCGATCGACGAGGAGATCCGCGCGTTCATCGACAGGAACTACGAGCGTGCCGAAAAGATCCTCAATGAGAACATGGACAAGCTGCACGTCATGGCTGAAGCGCTGATCAAGTACGAAACGATTGACAAGGAACAGATCAGCGACATCATGGCCGGCAAGAGTGTCCGTCCGCCGGCAGACTGGACGGACAGTGGTTCCGATTCCGATTCGGACAGCGGCTCGGCCGTCGAGGCCGAGGACACCGCAGCCAAGCCATCGAAGCCCGGAAGCGGCTCGATCGGCGGGCCCGCAAGCCAGCATTAATCACATCTGAACCTGTCACCGCCGCACTTGTTGCGGCGGTTTTTTTTATGATGCAACTTACCTGCGGCAACTTCTCCCTGGATCTCTCGTCACCCGCCGTGATGGGAATACTCAACCTCACACCGGACTCTTTCTCTGACGGTGGCCGATTTCCTGACTGCGACAGTGCCATCAGCCATGCACTGGCGATGGTCAGTGAAGGTGCGGCGATCATCGATATCGGTGGTGAGTCGACGCGTCCGGGTGCAGCCTCCGTTACTGTGCAGCAGGAGCTCGATCGCGTGATGCCGGTCGTCGAGTCACTCGTTACGGAGCTGCCCGTTCCCGTTTCCGTCGATACCAGCAAGCCGGAGGTCATGCAGGCAGCGATCGGTGCCGGAGCCGGCATGATCAATGATGTCATGGCGCTGCGCGCACAGGGTGCCATCGAGGCAGTCAGGGATGCAGGCCATGTCGCACTTTGCCTCATGCACATGCAGGGCGAACCGCGCACCATGCAGCAGAATCCCCGGTATGGTGACGTGGTCGCCGACGTCAGGAATTTCCTTGTTGATCGTGCCGCGGTCTGCGAGAGGGCCGGCATCGCACGTTCGCGCATCCTGCTGGATCCCGGCTTCGGCTTTGGAAAGACGCTTGAACATAATACGGCGTTGCTGAAAAATATCGACCTGCTGGCCGGGGAGGGTTATCCGCTCCTTGTCGGGATCTCGCGCAAGTCAATGATCGGACAGCTGCTGGGTGATGTGCCTGTGGATCAGCGATTGCAGGGTTCGGTCGCAGCAGCGGTCATAGCAGCGATGAAAGGCGCTAACATACTGCGCGTGCACGATGTCCGTGAGACCGTTGACGCATTGAAAATCGTAGAGGCTCTGCTCTGATGACGAAAAGATATTTTGGAACCGACGGCATTCGCGGCAAGGTCGGCGAGGACAAGGTCACGCCGGAATTCGTACTCAAGCTCGGCTGGGCGGCGGGGCGCGTGCTCGGCAAGTCCGGTGGCAGCGTGCTGATTGGCAAGGACACCCGGATATCGGGCTACATGTTCGAATCAGCCCTTGAGGCGGGGCTCGCCGCTTCCGGCATGAATGTGCTCCTGACAGGACCGATGCCGACCCCCGGCATCGCCTATCTCACCCAGACCTTCCATGCGCGGGCCGGCATTGTCATCAGTGCATCCCACAATCCCTACTATGACAACGGCATCAAGTTCTTTTCCGGCACCGGTCAGAAGCTCCCCGACGATGTTGAACTGGCGATCGAGGAGGAGCTCGACAAGCCGATGAAGACGATCAACTCCGAGTCGATCGGCCGGGCGCGCCGCATCACCGATGCGGCTGGCCGTTACGTCGAGTTTTGCAAGAGCAGTATTCCCATGGCGACAAGCCTCAAGGGCATGAAAATCGTCATCGACTGCGCTCATGGTGCGACCTATCACATCGCTCCCGAGGTCTTCACCGAGCTCGGCGCAAAAGTTATCGCGATCGGCGCTGATCCCGATGGTCTCAATATCAACGACGGTGTCGGCTCCACCCACCCGGAACTGCTGCAGGCCCGTGTTCTCCGGGAGCAGGCCGATCTTGGTGTCGCACTCGACGGCGATGGAGACCGGGTGTTGCTGGTTGACGGGAAAGGCCGGCTCGTCGACGGTGACGACATCCTGTACATCATTGCCAGGGCACGGCTGCGCGACAATGCGCTGCGCGGCAATGTCGTCGGCACCCTTATGACCAACCTGGGGCTCGAGCTTGCACTCAGGGAACTCGGTGTCGGGCTCGACCGGACCGATGTCGGTGACCGCTACATTATCGAGCGTCTGCTGCAGAACCAGTGGAACCTTGGCGGTGAGCCATCCGGCCATATCATCTGTCTCGACAGAACGACGACCGGTGATGGCATCATCTCGGCGCTGCAGGTCATCGCGGAGGTCGCGCAAACAGGACAGCCATTGCATGAACTCGTGGAGGGCGTCGAGAAATGTCCTCAGATCCTGATCAACGTTTCGCTGGGTAACGCAGTTGCGCGCGACGTGATGCAGCTCGAGGAGGTCATGACGGCTGTCAGGGATGCCGAGGCTGACCTCGGCGACGAGGGTCGCGTGCTGCTGCGTCCATCCGGGACCGAGCCGCTGATCAGGGTCATGGTCGAGGGAACGCGAGGCGAGCAGGTCGAGCGGCTGTCACGGCAGATTGCCGATGTCGTGGCGGCCTCCGTTAACTGACGGAAGCATTTCCACCGCATGTAAAAAGCCGGCGTCATGCGCCGGCCTGGTTGTTTTGGGGTGATGGTCAGCTGCTAGTGGTCGTGCGGTTCCAGTTGAACGCAGCCTCGACCTTGCTTCTCTGGCTCTTGAGGTCCTCTCCGATGAGACCGACGATGGCCATCGTGCCCTCGTGGTGCGGGAAGATGATGCCCTGGAACTCGTTCTTGCCGATTGCCTGCATGCGATCGATCTTGCGGTGTGGAATGTAGAAGACCGTCACCGGGCCGCTCTGGCCATCGTAAACGAGGTGGATGCCCTTCCTGTAGTCCGAGAAGCGGCAGTCCTCGATGAAACGGATGATACCGACAAGACCGGATTCGATATTGGCGCCGAAGTGCTGCACGATCTCGTCCACCTTGTCATCCCGGATGACATCGCGGGAGTGCATGACCTCCATGTCGTGGTAGAGATGCTCGATGACCATGTCGGAGAGCGCAAGTTGCGGGCGCAGCAGCAGCGTCAGGCCCAGCACCATGGTTGCGATGAGGCTTGCCAGCGCAGCAAGTTTCTTCTTCCAGCGCGCCAGGAAAGAGGGCCTGCGATTGGCAGCGAGTATGCGCTCCTGCAATCCTTCCGGGGCTGGGACGTTGATTGCGTCCGAGAGTTTTTCATCAAAACCCGCACATTCCGCCTGCAGGCGGCGGTAGTCGGCGTTGTCGAGCGCAGCCTGGAATGCGGGATCCGGGTCGCCGGGATTGATGATGCAGCGTTTTCTGAATTCTATTTCGTTCATGGTTACAACCTCGCCATCGCGGATTCGGCCGTTTCTGTCAATGCGGCCTTCACTTTCTGCTTTGCCCTGAAGATGCGCGTCATGACCGCGTTCTCTGTCAATTCGAGCGCTTCGGCGATTTCGCGGCAGCTGAAGCCGTGGATCACCTGCATGATCAGGGGTTCCCTGTACTCGTCCTCGAGGTCCAGCATCGCCTTGCGCAGGATACGGCGCTCGGTCTGTTCCTCGGGCTCGAGGCCGGCATCGGCGCTCATCGACCAGGCGTGATCCTCGATGTCCACGAGATCCGGCTGGACGCGCTGGAAGCGCCGCGCGTTCTCGTTGCGCACGATCGTCATGATCCAGGCCTTTTCCTTGTTGCCGTCCTTGAGCTGGTGCAGGTTCTTCCAGGCCCTGGCGAAAGCTTCCTGGACAAGGTCCTCGGCGATCTCCCTGTTGCCGCACAGCCACAGGGCGTAGCGGAACATATCCGTCGAGTAACACTGCACGAGCTGTTCGAATCGTTGTTGTTTACCCATCGTCTCTAGTTGGTGGTGGCCGTTTTGCGTTCTTGTGAATTATGAGACACGCGTGCAATGGAAAATCTTGCAGCCTGGGGCAAAAACCCCGATGCATCCCAATCCCGCCGTGGTGAGAGGTGACTGCGCCGTGAGCTCAGGAGGCTCTTTTCCCGAGCCGTGCGAGCAGCGCGTCGCGTACCTGGTTCATGTCGTGCTGGATCTCGGAAAAATACCATTCGACAGCCGTGCGCAGTGTCGGCAGCTGGCGACGTTGCAACAGCACGGGCCTGGATTCCTCACTCGCCAGTGTAATCTGTTCGACGAGCTGGATCAGGGCGGCGCGAGTCGCCTGGGAACACTCCGAACCGTTCCGGGGGTAGGCCGTGTTGACATAGACACGCAGCACCTGGCCGAGCGTCTTGCCGGCACCCTGGCCAGTGTCGAACTCCAGGCCGCGTTTCAAGGCTCGTCAGCTCTGGCCGAAAACCGGGATTGCCGCACCGGTCACGCAACGGCTGGCATCGGAGCAGAGAAAGAGGATGACATCGGCCAGCGCTGCTGTCGGTACCCACTTGTCGTGATCGGCATTTGGCATCTCCTTGCGGTTGGGAGGCGTATCGATCGTGCCCGGCAGGATGCAGTTCACGTTGATGTTGTCGAACTTGTGCTCGGCGGCCAGCGACTCGGTCAGTGTGATCACGGCAGCCTTGGATGCACAGTAGGCGCCCATCCCGGCCTTGCCTTCACGGGCGGCGCGTGCCGAGATGTTCACGATGCGGCCGCCGCCGTTTTTCAGCATGACCGGAATCACGGCACGGGAGGTATGGAAGATGGAACGCAGGTTGAGGTCCATCATGAAATCCCAGTCCCGGTCCGAAGTCTCGTGGACCGGTGGCCCCATGGTGAAACCGCCCGCGATGTTGGCAATCATGTCGATGGTGCCGTATTTTGCGACCACCGCTTCGGCCATGGCATCCACCGAGGACTGTTCGAGCAGGTTGGTCTCGATCACCGATGACTCGACACCATCTGGCAGCTGCTTCTGCACCTCTTCGAGGCGTTCCCTGTGGATATCGACGAGCACGACGGTCGCGCCCTGTGCTGCGAAGGTGGTTGCCGTGGTGCTGCCGAGGCTGCCTGCGGCGCCCGTGATGATGACGACCCTGTTTTCGAGTTCCTGCATGCTGTTGTCCTGTTGCCTGTTTATTTGAGTGTAAACAGCGGTGCGGGTAATTCAAACCGTGCGCTTGTGATGAAATCGATCCTGCCACGATGGCTGATGCTTCACCCTGCCAGCCTTGATAAACTAGCCGCACTACCTCTTCCGGAGTCGATAGCTTGCCAAAGATGCTGCACGCCATCTCCTGCCATGCAGGTGCAGACTGGTTGCCCGGCAGTTCCTGTTCCCACGATGATGCGGTGCAGCGATGCAGGAACTGCTGATCCTGTTGCTGCCTGTTGCAGCGGCATCCGGCTGGTGGGCGGCCAGGAGATCCATGCTCAGGGAAAAAGAGCGCCTCGCCGCTTCCGAGATGGATTCCGACTATTTCCGCGGCCTCAACTACCTCATCAACGAGCAACCCGACAAGGCCATCGATGTCTTCGTCCGCATGCTCGAGGTCAACAGCGAGACCGTGGAGATGCACCTGGCACTCGGCGGCCTCTTCCGGCGTCGCGGCGAGGTCGACCGCGCGATTCGCATTCACCAGAACCTCATTGCCCGCCAGACACTCTCTGCCGAACAGCGCGCCCAGGCCCTGCTGGCGCTCGCCAGCGACTACATGAGCGCGGGTCTGCTGGACCGGGCCGAGGGACTGTACGAGGAACTCGTCGAGAACCGCAAGCAGCTGAAACCCGCGCTGACGAACCTCAAGCTCATCTACCAGCACGAGAAAGACTGGTCCAAGTCCCTTGATGTCAGCCGGCGTCTGGAAAAGCTCGGGGACAGGGAGCAGGGCAGGGACCAGGCCCACTTTCTCTGCGAGCTTGCCGAGGCGGCGCTTGCCGACGGTCACATTGACAAGGCGGGCGAACTGCTGGAGCAGGCACTGAAGGCCAATCCTCAGTCCTTCAGGCCGTTGCTGATCCAGGCACGTATTGCTGCGGAGCAGGGCAGGCTTGACGATGCTATTGTGCTCTACAAGAAGATCGCCGACGAGCACCCTGCCTTCATCGGCGAGGTTCTCGAACCCATGCACGCAATTTTTATCCGGAGCGACCGGCAGGAGGACTGGTTCGACTGGCTGCGCGAGACTTATGCCCGCAAGAAGAACCTCAGCGTGCTGCTGCAAATGACCTCCGAGATCGCCGAGCGAGAGGGTTTTGCCACGGCCACCGACTATCTCACCAGTGAGCTGTCCGATGCGCCGCGCCTTGCAGGGGTGCACCGCCTGATCCGCATGCGCATGGCCCAGAAAGGGGATCAGCGCAGCGAGTTCCTCGAACTCATCGAACAGCTGCTCCAGCGCCTGCTCAAAGAGCAGTCGGCCTACCAGTGCCACCGCTGCGGTTTCACCACGCGCACGCTGCACTGGCAGTGTCCCGGCTGCCGCTCCTGGGGCAGCATGTTGCCGCGTGAAAGCAGCAACAGGACATCGTAGAATTCCCGGCCAGTATCGATTTCCAATCAAGGAGCCACATCGCATGAAATCCCCGATCATCGTCGCCCTCGACTATCCCGAACTCGATATGGCGACAGGTATGCTCGATCGTCTCGATCCGGACATGACGCGCGTCAAGGTCGGCAAGGAGATGTTCACACGCTTCGGACCCGCGATGGTCGAGGCCTGCATGCAGCGCGGCTTCGAGGTCTTCCTCGATCTCAAGTTCCATGACATTCCGAACACCGTGGCAGGCGCCTGTCGCTCGGCAGCGGACCTGGGCGTCTGGATGATGAATGTCCATGCCAGTGGCGGCCGGCGCATGATGGAGGCGGCTGCCGAGGCGATCAGGGCTTCCGGATCATCGGCGAAACTCATCGCCGTGACCATTCTCACGAGCCTGAGCCAGGAAGAGATCGCCGAGATCGGCTATGCCGGCACACCCGAGGACAACGTCAGCAGGCTCGCGCGTCTCGCCAAAGAGAGCGGCCTGGACGGCATCGTCTGCTCGCCGCGCGAGGCAGCGCGTATCCGCGGTGAACTCGGGCCGGATTTCGAGCTTGTTACGCCCGGCGTGCGCCCGGCCGGCAGTGATACGGGCGACCAGCGGCGTGTCATGACGCCGCGCGATGCGCTCGATGCCGGCGCCACCTACCTTGTCATCGGCCGCCCGATCACGGGCGCGCCTGATCCGCAGAAAGCCCTCGAGGAAATCCTCGCCTCCATCGGCTGACCGGGCCGCAAATACCACACCCCGGGGTCTTGAAAAACGGGTGCGGCGGCCCCATTTCACAGCGCTGATCCGTTTTTGAATCCAACCACCTGCATAAAACAGGAGTCCAACAGATATGTCTGTCGTAGCTCACAAGGAAACCCAGGCGTTCCAGACCGAGGTTTCCCGCGTTCTCGATCTCGTTATTCGCTCGCTCTATTCCAACAAGGAGATTTTCCTGCGTGAACTTATCTCCAACGCCTCCGATGCGGCTGAGAAGCTGCGCTTCGAGGCACTCTCCAACGAGGGCCTCTATGAGGACCAGAGCGAGCTGGCCATCCGGCTCACGGTTGATAGTGAGAAGGGCACCCTGACGATCTCCGACAACGGCATCGGTATGAACCGCGACGAGGTCGTCAGCAACATCGGCACCATTGCGCGCTCCGGCACGAAGGCCTTCATCGAGTCCATGTCAGGCGACAAGGCGCAGGACAGCCAGCTCATCGGCCAGTTCGGCGTCGGCTTCTACTCGGC
>JASFFK010000009.1:0-17742 GCA_050124335.1 Chromatiales bacterium
CGACGCGTTTCCTGCTCTTGCCGGTACTGTCCGGGTCCGCGCCGGAAAAGACGCGCAAGTGGCGGTTCATCTCCCGGAACCCGAGCAGTTCCTCTGCCTCGTCACGACGCCTGTTGTGATTTGTATCTTCAAAAACCATGACGCCCCGGTTCCACTCGTTGGCTTCCCCGCAGGCTGTCCCCTCATGACCGGGGCAGAGCGTCACAGGAGCGTTGCGGGCCACTGCCTGCATGCGGGCGAATTTCATCATCGATGCGAGTGTTGATGTCCCGGACCTGATCCTGGTTTCGGCGACCAGGGTACTCATCGAAGGCAGGGCGACTGTTGCCAGGATCGCTGTTATTGATACGACGATCAACAACTCGAGAAGGGTCAATCCAGCTGTGTGCTTGTTCATCTTTCATCCCTGAATGCCGGCTTGTCATCGGCAACTTCCTGTTGCCACATCAGTTACTCTAGCAGAGGCTTGCTGCGACGGCGACCCCGCTCGGCGTCGCGCACAAGGATTAACGGGGTTGCAGCCGCAGATAGAGTTCGCGGTTCCTTTCGCGTTCCCGGCGATTGTCGCCGTGATGGTGTCTGTGCCTGTGTCCGTGGCCGAAATGTTTCCTGTGCCGGTCATAGTAGTGATATGGAGGGTGACCGCTGACCCTGACGAGAACACGTTCATTCCCGTAGATGAAAGCCAGTTCAGGCAGGGTTCGTGTCCTGCGCCAGTGCCCGCTATCAGAATAGTAGTAATAACCACTCCAGGGATGGAAGTAGACACGGGCGCCGGGGTAGTAATAGTAGTCGTCCGAGCCATAGTTGCTGTAAGAGACCGTGTAGGGAGTGGTCTCGCATGCCGTCAGGCTGGTCAGCATGACCAGCGCGGCAAGAACCATGGCAAGCGGATCTTTTTGATGACGCATTATTGTCTTCCTGGCGCAATCATTCATGATAACGAGAACATGCTCGCTCTTTCACTCTTGGAGATCATGGCCGGGCCAGGAGTTCGATTGCACTGAGGCTTGTCTGACCTGGATCATGCAGAAGTCATTTCGAGCTCCTTCCAGGCTTTCATCAGCGGGAAATAGAGGGCGATGCGGATTTTGCGCTCCTCGAGCTGTCGCAAGGCATCCCTGTAGGCGTCCAGCTGCGCGCTGTAACGTTCCGCCTCCTGTGCAAGAAAACCATCGAGGCTGCCGCCTTCGTGACTGCCGGTCTTGTAATCGATGATCCATCGCGTTTCGTCTTCATCGATGAAGGTCCTGTCGATGACCATCCTCCTGAGTCCACCCGGTGTACGTGCGGTCAGAGCGTACTCGCATCGCGCTCCGTCGTGGTCGGTCAGGATCCAGCGGCCGCGCGAGTCCTCGAGGCTGTTCGAGAGTCCGAGGATGACCTTGTCAGTGGCATCCGGCAGAAGATGCTGCGTGACGCCGAGGGCTTGCAGCGCACTCGCGATCCTGTTTCGACAACCAGCCACGCGTTCCGCGCTCCAGTTGCTGATACCACTGGTTGCGATCCATTCGAGGTAGCGATGAACGACCGTGCCGATATGTCTCGCGGTTGTTCCTGCCCACAGGAACTCCGGCGCCATCTCCTGTTCAGCCAGCTTCGCCTGCTGCGGCCAGGCGATGGCTGATGGAACTGGTGGTTGCCATGCGGATGCGACGCGCCGCAAGGGTGGCGGTTGAGCGGGCTCCGGTGTATCCGTGATCGCTGTGGCCCGCTCCTCGAGCTTGTCAAACGCTTGACCGACAGCCGGCCAGAGACGTGCCAGCAGGCTCTGGGCCGGGGGTTGCGGTGTTTCGACGCCAGTCCGGATCTTCGCGCTGCCGAACATGTGGAGACGCTTGCGGGCACGCGTGGCAGCAACATAGAGCAGCCTCATATCTTCGTGTTGCTGCTTTGTTCTCTCAAGGAGCCGGATATAGGTCTGGATGGCCTCCTTGTCGGCACCTGTTTCCCGTATGGGCGCCATGACGAGTTGTTCGTTGCCGTCCTCGTCCGGGAAATAGGACCAGTTGAGGAGTTGCTCGGTGTCGTTTCTCGGCGTTCTGCCCAGCCCCGGCAGAATGACGGTGTCGAATTCCAGGCCTTTCGACTTGTGCATGGTCATGATCTGCACCTTGCCATCCGATTCGGGATCCGGTGGCGCAAAGAGTTTCTCGAGCGCCTCTTCCAGCACGGTGAAATCCTCGAGATCGCCTCCCTTTTCCTGTTCCGACAGGGTTTCGAAGAAGCGTTCAGCAGCCTCGATCTCAGCGGCTTCCCGCAACAATGCCGGCCCGCCAAGTGCGAGCCATGTGCTCTCGATGAGCTTTGCCAGCGGCTGGCGGCGCGCCTCGCAGAGACGTTCCTGCAACACTTCCGTGATGCGTGTAAAGCGAGAAAGCCCCTCTTCCGAAAGATTCGCGATAGTTGCCGGTGCCCGGAGCAGTGCTCGCAAGGGCTGGTCACCGGCGACCCTGGCAACTGCGAGCAGGTCTGCGTTGTCCAGTCCGCACCATGGCGCGCGCAGCAGGCTGAGCCATGCAATGCGGTCGGCCGGGTGCAGCAGCGCGCGTGTCAGAGCCGTGAGGTCGCGTACGACCTGGTGGTGAGCAAGACTCTCGATATCGACGGCCTGGTAAGGGATCCCGGCCTTGCGCAATGCGGGCATGATCTCCGCAAGATGGCTCTTTGCGCGGGCGAGGATCGCGATTTTCTCAAGCGGATGGTCGGCAAGCGTTTGACGGACAAGTTCGCAAATTGCAGAAGCTTCCGCATCACGGTCGTCATCGAGCGTGGCGTGAAAGTGGATTCTGTCTGATGGTTCCGGCGGGTGATGAGCGACTGAAGGTGCATAGGTCACTGCGCCGGAAACCGGTTGTTCCATCTCCGGGAAGGTGACGACGAAGGTTCTGTTGACCCAGTCGATGAGCGTTGCAGTGGAACGGAAGTTGACACTGAGGTTCAGTGGTTCAAGCCGGATATGACCGATGCCATGCTGCCTGGCCTGCAGGTAGAGGCCGACATCCGCTTCGCGAAAACGGTAGATCGACTGCATGGGATCCCCGACGCAGAACAGGGTTCTGCCGTCGCCAGGCTCCCAGCCGGCAGTCAGCTTGCGCAGCAGCCTGTATTGCCCGTGACTCGTGTCCTGGAATTCATCGACCAGGAGGTGGCGGATATGGTAGTCCATCATCAAGGCAAGGTCTGTGGGATCATCTTCCTCGCCCAGTGCCTGCAGGGCGCGCTGCATCACCTCGACATGATCCACCTCGCCCCGCTCGGCGAAAACCAGCTGCAGTTCCAGGACAGCGTGGACCAGAACCCCGTGGAGGCTCTGAAGCCTTGTCCACTGCTCTTCACTGTAGCCGGGTTCCGGAAGGTGACGCACGGCATCGAGTTTCGAAACAACTGCGTCCTCTTCCTCGAGATCGGCCAGCAGTGATTGCATTTCGGCTTTCTCTTCCCGGTGGTCGGGCGGGAAGCCTTCATTGACCGTGATGCGCCTCCGAAGGCCCGGCCCGCTGTTGGTCAACACCAGGTTCGCGAGCCCCTGCCAGGCGTGCATATCGTCTGGATCGGATGTTGGCAGGGTGCTGCGTTCCAGCCAGTCGGAAACCGGTGCGGTGCGGTTCTTGTCAGGCAGATGCGCTGCGGCGAATCTCGCCAGCCGCGCCATACGCTCCAGCAGCGCCCCTGGCATGACCGTGGCCATGGCGTCGAGCTCGCTGCGCACGAGCAGGCGCAGTCCCTCCTCGAGTGAGTCGCGCATGCGCGCTCTGTCGTGTTGCATGAGCAAACGCAGCCACTGGTCGCGGTTTTGCAGCATTCCGGCGAGCAGTCGTTCGAGCTGGCCAATATTGTTGTCAAGGTCTGCCAGCAGCACGCCGAGTGCCTCTCCGGCTGCACCTTCTCCAAGCTGCAGCAGGGTCCGGCGGGCAGCCAGGCGATAGAGATGATCGGATTCATCGCTGATCTGTGGCTGGCCGCCCAGGCTCGAGAGTACCGGCATGCGCTTGCTGAGACCGGCACAGAGACTGTCGATTGTCTGCACCCGCAGGCGGTTCGGGTTTGCAAGCAGGTTCCACTCCAGACTGCGATCCTGCTCGAGCACCTTTCGCCCGAGCTGCCAGAGGGTCTGTTCGTAAAGCTTTGTTGGTGCCTCGCCGGTTGCCATGGTGAGGGCTTCGATGATGCGGTTGCGCATTTCGCCGGCTGCCTTGCGCGTGAAGGTGATTGCGACAACCTCCTCCGGCGATTCGACCCTGCAGAGCAGGGCAAGGAAACGTTGTGTCAGAAGGGCTGTCTTGCCGGAACCTGCCGGCGCCTGCACGATAAAGGAACGCCCTGTATCGAGCGCCTCGGCGCGCCGGGCGGCATCTGCGATTTCAGCTGTCATCCTTCTCCTCCGGCTGAAATCCCGAGGCTGATTCATCGATGCGGCACAGCGATTGCAGGCCGCAATAGCGGCAACTTCGGGCCGGGTCGACGGGATCGATTGCCACGTAACCCTGCATGACCTCCGCGGCAAGTGCGTGCAGCGACGTTTTCCACTGCGCCAGCAGCGCATCCCAGTCGCCCTTGTAGAGCAGGCTGTTATTGCCCGGCACCAGGCTTTTCTCCTCGACAAGGCCGCTGAACCTTGTCTCGCGACCGTTGATAAATGCCAGCAGCGCACCGGCTGTCTGACGCTTGTTCGAAAGGGTGTAGAGCGGCAGCTGGGTCTCGCCGGGTCGCTCCGATTCCCAGTCCGGGGTGAAAGGCCGTCCGCTCTTGTAGTCGATGACGATCTGCCTTCCATCCTCGAGGGTGTCGATCCGGTCTGCGCGCAGTTTCAGTGCCAGGCCCTCGAGTTCCATTTCGATATCCTCTTCGAGTCCGACAACGGTGAATGGCGCACGCTGGAGTTCGATTGTCTCGAGCCAGCGCATCAGTAACCGCTGCAGGCGGGATCGCTCGAGTTCCAGGTAACCCTGCTCAAGTCCCGGGTCTCTGCGGTTTTCGCCGAAGGCCTGATCGATGCACCCGCTGACCAGTGCGCGCCGTCCCTGCTCGCCGAGGCTGAGTAGTCTGTCCGAGCTGCGGACCTCGTTCCAGAAGAGCTCCAGGCAACGGTGCATGAGCATGCCGCGCACACGTGCATCGAAACCGAGTTCGGCTTCCTCGAGCTTGCGCGTGCCGAGACGGTAGTTGGCAAATGCACGAAAAGGGCAGGCGGCCTGATCGCTGATCAGGCCGCTGCCACCCCTCGGAATATCATCGGAGGTGACTGGCGGCGCCGTGTTGCAGTTCACTGTTTCAACCGGGGCGCTACCGAGAATCGATCGAGCGAAATCCGTCTCGCCGGTTTCCTGCTCGATCAGCGGGTAATGGCTGATCAGCGGGGAGGGGCGGAGCTCACGCTCTCCATCCATTGCTGGAAAACTGAAGATGACTTCCGGTGCGCTTTGCAACATGCGTTGTGTCAACGTGGCTGCATAGAGCATCTCCCGCTCTCCCGAGGTGTGAGGAAGCCCATGTGCACGCTGGAGTCCGGGCGGTAAAAGGGGGTTTGGATCAGCACGCGACGGCCAGTTGTCGTCATCCATGTTCATGACCCAGAGGGCATCGAAATCCTGCCCTGCCGCTTCAAGCGGCCCGCTGATCTGTACGGATGCATCGCTGTTACCCTGCGGCTGGAAGAGCGTCTGGCGGGCAAGTTTTCGCAAATGCAGGAAGGCATCACTGAAACTCATGCCTTTCCCGATCGGGTCGAGATGAGCGAGCTCTTCCAGGAGGCCGATGAAATGCTGCCTGCACTGGTATTCTCGCGAGTCGAGAGTGCGTTTACCTGGCCAGCCCGCGGTTTCCAGCAGGGTAGCGATCTCGGCAGCCCTGTCCTCCTGGTCATGTTCCTTTTGATGCTGCAGGGCGATGGCCTTCTCGAGACGCTTGCCAAGCTCCGGACAACGGGCGGCATTGCTCCCGGCGCCGGTCGAGAGGACCTGGAGAAGTCTGCCGGTGGTCATCTCGGGCGGTTCTGTTTCCCGCAGGCGCCGGTCGAGCAGGGAGCGGCAGGCCCATTCCGTTTCATAGTCACCGATGAAGCGAGAGCGCAGCAACTGCCCGATCTGCCCAAGTGACATCTTTTCAGGGCGCAGCAAGTCGAGAAAGAGCAGTGCATCCTGCACCATGGGTTCCTCGGCGAGTGGCGTTCCCAGGCTGATGTTGAAGATCTCTGACACGCCATGACTCGCGGCCGTCAGTGTTTCGGGATGCAGGGTGGCATGAAACTGCCGTTCGACATCCTTCCTAAGGCGAGCGAGATGCGTTGTTGCGGATTTGTCTGCAGCCGATCCCGCGCCCAGTATGCGGCGCGACGTATCTCGTCCCTGTTGTCATGACAGCAGCATCTCGTTGCTGCAGCCTCCGGGCGGGCATTATCAACCTGCGCAATCCCGCAGCCTGCGGCAGACATGCGTGCAAGCAGGTGCGCATGGCCGGGTGTCAGTTCGTCGAAACCTGCCAGGAAGAGAGTCCGCGGCAGGGGAATCGCCTGCTCGTCGATCTTTTTCAGGATCAGTGCAGGCAGCTCCGCAGCAGAGAGCCAGCCATTTTGTGCACAATACGTCCTGAATTCGTCGAACCAGGTTGCGAGAAGCCGGCTTTCGGGTGACGGATAGTTCGTCAGTTCACGTGGATCGATGCTCCAGCCATGCAGAAGTTTCCAGGCGTCGGCAGCAGCAGCGGCAGCGGCAGCCGGGCGCAACAGTGCCTCACGACCCTGAGCATGGTTCCAGCCGTTGGCAATCTTTTCCCAGATGAGGGATTCCTGATGGTTCGTGAGAAGGCGTGCGGTCTCTCTGCCGGTGGTGAGGAGCTGGTCATGGAGTGACAGCAGCCAGCCATTCCATGGAAGGATGTCAGGTGTTTCCCAGACATCCGCTGCCTGAAGGTCGGCATGCCTCCGGTGCAGCCATGCAGCAAGGCGCTTGTTGACGGTCAGCACCAGTGCCTCTTCACGCAGTCGCGCGAGCATGTCATCGAGCGCGACAGTGTCCAGATCGGCAGCAGTGATCGTTGATTCCATACGGACATTCTACTGGCTTGCAAGCTTAAATCGTGAGCCTGTTTGGACCTGTTTTTTCTAGATTGTCTGACCCGTAATCGGGCAGATTCAATAGCCCCAGAAAAATATCTTGGGCAGAAAAACCGTGCTGATATGGTAGGTTTTCGGGGTTTTTTTGATCGATGCCGGCCACCTGGTACGGCATCCAGTGACAAAATACCAATTGAGGAGAAGATCACCATGATCAAGCCAGTCGGTTCCGATGAGCTAAAACCCCTGTTTGTCTATGATGCGGCCGAGCGCGAGGCGCTGGCGGCGGAGGCAGAGAACATGCCTTCAGTCGTCATCAGTTCCCAGGCTGCCGGCAATGCCGTCATGATGGGTGCCGGTTACTTCAGCCCCCTCGGCGGCTATATGAACCTGGCCGACGCCATGGGTGCTGCAGAAAAGATGACGCTGACGGACGGGAGTTTCTTCCCGGTACCGGTTCTCTGCCTGCTGGAATCCGCGGAAGGGATTAATTCCGGCGACCGCATCGCCCTGCGCGATCCCAACCTCGACGGCAATCCGGTTCTTGCCGTCATGGATGTCTCGGCGGTTGAAGAGGCGACTGACGAGCAGATGGCCACCATGACCGACAAGGTTTACCGCACGGACGATGCGGAACACCCCGGTGTTGCGGCATTCAATTCCCAGGGGCGTTATGCCATTTCCGGGCCGATCAGGGTGCTGAACTTCTCCTACTTCCAGCTCGATTTCCCGGATACCTTCCGTACTGCGGTCGAGATCCGCAACGAGATCCAGGAGCACGGCTGGAACAAGGTTGTCGCATTCCAGACCCGCAACCCGATGCACCGCGCACACGAGGAGCTTTGCCGCATGTGCATGGAAGCCGTCGATGCCGATGGCCTGGTCATCCACATGCTGCTCGGCAAGCTCAAGCCGGGCGACATTCCCGCACCGGTCCGTGACGCCGCGATCCGCAAGATGGCAGAGATCTACTTCCCGCCAAACTCCGTCATGGTCACCGGCTACGGTTTCGACATGCTCTACGCCGGTCCGCGCGAAGCCGTGCTGCACGCCTATTTTCGCCAGAATATGGGCGCGACCCACTTCATCATCGGCCGCGACCATGCGGGTGTCGGCGACTACTACGGCGATTTCGACGCCCAGACCATCTTCGACGAGGAGGTGCCCGATGGCGCCCTCGAGATCGACATCTTCAAGGCTGACCACACGGCCTATTCGAAGAAGCTCAACAAGGTTGTCATGATGCGCGATGCGCCGGACCACTCGAAGGAAGACTTCGTGCTGCTCTCCGGCACCAAGGTGCGCGAGATGCTCGGCCAGGGCATCGCGCCACCCCCCGAGTTCTCGCGTCCCGAAGTGGCCAAGATCCTCATGGATTACTACCAGTCACTGGATGCCTGATCAGGGTGCTCAATTGCGCGAAAAAGCCCGCTTCGGCGGGCTTTTTTCATGATCAGGATTTGCACAGAGGATCCATTCGGGCGCCAGGCTGGAAATAAAAGGTGCACTGGTGATGAAATTCAAGACCACTCTCTGCGAGAATAGAAAGTTGTCCAGTTTTGTAATTCCGGAACCATGCTATGAGTGAACTCAAGGCCCTGCTGTTCGATGTCGATGGCACGCTTGCAGACACAGAGCGTGACGGACACCGCGTTGCGTTCAACCGCGCCTTTTCCGATGCCGGCCTCGACTGGCACTGGAGTGTCGAGGAGTATGGCTGGTTGCTGCAGGTGACGGGCGGCAAGGAGCGCATGCACTTCTTCATCCAGCAGCGCAATCCGCCGCTTCCCGAAGGTGTCGATATCGACCAGATGATCGTTGAACTGCACGCGGAGAAGACACGGCACTACACGCACCTGCTCGGTGAGGGACAGATCCCGTTGCGTCCCGGTATCGAGCCGTTGCTGCGCGAGGCGCACGAAAGCGGCATGCGCATCGCCATCGCTACGACCACGACGCCGGAAAACGTGACCGCCTTGCTCGGCAACACGCTCGGCCCGGAAAGTGTCGACTGGTTCGAGGTCATCGGTGCAGGTGATGTCGTCCCGCACAAGAAGCCCGCCGGCGATATCTACACCTGGGTCATGGAGAAAATGCAGCTGGCACCGGAAGAGTGTCTCGCGTTCGAGGATTCTGCGAACGGGGTACTGGCTGTGCACGATGCAGGTATCAGCGCCATGATCATCACGACCAATGACTATACGTGTGATCACGATTTCAATGGTGCCACGACCGTGATCGACAGGCTTTGCAGTGAGGAGCAGGGGGCAATCACCCTGCTGTCCGGTTTCGATCCGCAGACCAACTGCATCGATCTTGCCGCAGCCCGCCGCGTACATGCAGCTGCACAGGGCTCTGCCGGGAAACTGACCGCCTGAGCAGTCAAGCGGAGATCAACCAGCTCAATGCCATCTTCACGCGTCAATGCCATTCAGCCGTTCTACGTGATGGATATTCTCGCCCGCGCGCGCGAATTGGAGGCACAGGGCCGGGATATCATTCACATGGAGGTGGGTGAACCCGATTTCCCGACACCGCAACCGGTTGTCGAGGCGGGCCAGCGGGCGCTGGCCGAAGGACGGACCCGCTACACGCCCGCGCTCGGCATACCGGAGCTGCGCGAAGCCGTCAGCGCCTGGTATGGCGAACGTTTCGGGATCCAAGTGCCTGCAGCGCGTATCGTGATCACGCCGGGTTCCTCGATGGGCCTGCAGATGCTCATCAGTGCGCTCGCGGACAGTGGTGATCGTGTGCTGTTGCCGGATCCCGGCTATCCCTGCAACCGCAACTTCGTGAACCTGTTCGATGCCGAGCCCGTCCCGTTGCCGGTCTCCATGGCCAATGGCTGGATTCCCGTGCCGCAACAGATCAGGGATCACTGGAAAGCGCGCACGCGCGCCCTCATGATCGCGACACCTTCCAACCCGACCGGCAGCGTGCTGACCCTTGAGCAGCTCGAGGCGATCAGCAGGACGGTATCCGGGCTTGACGGTGCGCTCATCGTCGACGAGATCTACCAGGGACTCAGCTACGATGTCGAGCCGGTCACGGCCCTGTCGCTCGACGCCGACACCCTCTTCATCGTCAACAGCTTCTCGAAGTATTTCGGCATGACCGGCTGGCGTCTCGGCTGGCTCGTGGTCCCGGAAGCCTGGGTCCCCGTGATGGAGCGGCTTGCCCAAAACCTCTATCTTTCCGCGCCGACCATTGCCCAGTACGCTGCACTGGCTGCCATGCAGCCTGCCACGGTCGCGATTCTCGAGGAGCGCCGTGCAGATTTCCGTGAGCGGCGGGATTTTCTCTACCCTGCACTCGAACAGCTTGGTTTCGGGATGGCCGGAAAACCGCAGGGCGCCTTCTATCTCTATGCAGACTGCTCCGGTCTGACCGGGGACAGTTTTGCATTCTGCGAGCGCATGCTCGAGGAAGCCGGTGTCGCCATCACCCCCGGCAAGGATTTCGGTTTCAATGAACCGCAGCGCTATGTGCGATTCGCCTATACAACCTCTGTCGAGCGCATGCAGCTCGCGATCGAGCGACTGGGGCAGGCGATCAGGTGACAGGCACTGACGGCGGCTGCTTGCGCGAACAGGCCCGCAACTACAGCCCTGACGAGCATCCGCGTGCCTTTGGCGGAGCAGCAGGAAAGGGCGCCATTCGCACAATGGCCGGGGATTTTTTCGTCGAGGAATCGCTGCCATTCGAACTGGCGGGTGAGGGCGAGCATCTCTGTCTCTTTATCGAGAAAACAGGCCTGAACACGGCCGATGTCGTGCGCCTGCTCTCGAAAGCCGCCTCGCTGCATCCTCGCAACATCGGTTTCGCCGGGATGAAAGACAGGCATGCGGTTACACGGCAATGGTTCTCACTCTATCTGCCGGGAAAACCGGATCCCGATTTCTCCTCGTTGCCGAAAAACCTGCAGCTGCTCAGGGCATTGCGCCATAACCGCAAGCTGCGGCGTGGCGTTGTGCGCGCCAACCGCTTCCGGATCCTGGTCAGGAACCTCGTGGCTGATGCCGGCCAGCTCGAGGCGAAACTGCAGACAGTTGCTGCATCGGGATTTCCCAACTACTTCGGCTTGCAGCGCTTCGGACGCAATGGCGGTAACCTCGAGAGCGCGATCCCTGTCCTGGAACGAGGCAAAACGCGCAAGGCGTCCGAGGGGATCTATCTCTCGGCAGTACGCGCGATGCTCTTCAACGAGGTGCTTGCCGAGCGGATTCGGCAGCACAACTGGAACCGGCCGATCCCGGGAGATGTGATGCAGATTGCCGGTTCAAGCAGCCTCTTCATCGCAGATGAGCATGACAGGACTCTCATGCCACGCCATGATCAGCAGCTTGTCGGGGTCACGGGACCTCTCTGCGGCACTGATGCACGCATTGCTCCCCGGGACGAGGCGGATGCTCTTGAAAAGGCTGCGCTCGCTGAATTTGCCTGGTGGATTCAGGGGCTCGTGCACTGTCGGGTCGAGGCCAATCGCAGAATGTTGCGCGCTGTTGTCAGCGGGTTTGACTTTTCACTCGATGGGGATCGGCTCGAACTGGAGTTCACCCTCGAGAGCGGTTGCTTTGCGACATCGCTGCTTCGGGAACTGCTCGACGTCACCGATGTGACGCGGGGCTAGCCATCACGCCAATCCATTCAGGCTGTTCATGGCATCAGGTGTCCAGGTGAAACCTGTGACGCGGGCGTGAGTGAATAACAGCTGCTTCCGGGAAGGCTGATAGAGGGGCACAAAAGAGATTGGTCGTCACCATAAAAAAAACAAATTTATAAATTTCCCGATTTGGTTCTATACATCTGAGTTCATGAAGGCTTTTCATGTCAGCAAGGTGATGACAGCGTGAGCAACAGGCGTGACTACGTGGAACTCGATGTCGATGATGAATTTGAAGAAGAGGTCTACAGGTATCGGAAACCCCGGGATATGGCAGCTGAACACAAGATACGGAAAATGCGCCAGGAGCGGGAAGGGGACCGCAAGAAGCGCACGGTCAGGCGCAGAATTGATGATTGAATAAGCAAGGAGCCGGCAAGCGATGCCTGCCGGCTACGCGTATTTACCAGTCGAGATCCTCGAGGCCGATGCTGTCATCGTACTCGCGCAAACGCTTGAGTTCCATCATCTGCTCGATTCGTCGACGCGTTTCGAGGCTGCTTTTCTTTCTTTCACCAGCACTCTGGATGACTTCCTCGAAAGAGGCATCATCCTCCTCGATCTCTTCCGTATCATCGTCATAAAGTTCTTCTTCACTCATTGTCCGGTTGCACTGCATGGTCTGGATGATTCAGTAGATAGTGCATTTTTTGCAGATCAGAAAATAAAAAATATCGATTGAATCGATCGAATTTATTCATCGATAATCCGGAAAGTTTCATTAACCTGAGTTCCGTTCCGGTACCTGCCTGCTCCACCTCTGTTCAATGCGTTGCGCACTGAGAGTGGTTCATGACGCCACAGAAAACGGGAATGTTGACGATTGGATATTTCTCTACTCAAGACCTTTCTGGAAGTCGCCAGAACGCGTCATTTCAGCCGCGCGGCTGATGCGCTGTTCCTGACGCAATCGGCTGTCAGTGCACGAATCAAGCAACTCGAGGAAATACTCGGGGCGGAATTGTTTGTGCGAAAGCGCAACGACATCCAGCTGACGCCTGCGGGCAACCGCCTGTTGCAGCATGCGGAAACACTTCTCAAGGGATGGGAGAGAGCGCGGCAGTCTGTTGCACTCGATCCGGATCTCTCTGCGTCCCTGTCGGCAGGCTGCCTGTTCGATCTCTGGACCATCTATGTCGAGCGCTGGGCGCGGCGATTCCGGAAACACGCCCCTGATATCGCGTTGCAGATCGACATACTCGGCAATGATGCACTCGTTCAGCGCCTCACTCTCGGGATGCTGGATTGCGCTTTCATGTTCGATCCTCCGCAGACGGCCGGCCTGGAGATCAAGCAGGTTGCAGATGTGCCGTTACGGCTTTATGCCTCCAGGCCGGGTATGGGGGTCGACAAGGCGATGAGCCGGAACTATGTCATGGTCGACTGGGGCAGTGCCTACAGCATCGTTCACGCGGAGAAATTTCCTGACCTGTCTCCGCCTGCATTGCGAACCAACTCCGGTGAAGTCGCACTTGGCCTTTTACTCGACAGGGGAGGGGCGGCCTACCTGCCCGAAGCCATGAGCCGTGAATATCTGGATGCGGAGCGGCTTTTCGCCGTGGAGCACGCGCCGGTCATCAGCCGCCTTGCCTATGTGGTCTATCGTCCCGAGTGTCTCGATCGCGCTTCGATGCAGCAGGCGATGAAAGCTCTCAAGTGGAAATAGGGAGAGATATCTCGCGAGTTCTGTACCAGCCAGTCAGGCTCAGACGGTCACGCCTGGCAGGGAGCACCTCGTGTGGGAACAGCTCGCTCATGAAGCAGACAAGGGTTCCGCCGTGCGGCAGGATTCTGACAGGAGCCGATGCCGGTCCCTGGCCTGCATATAGCAGCAGTTCACCGCCATCCTCCGGTTGCCATCCCCGGTTCAGATACAGGATCAGGGTCAGCTTGCGGCTGCCACCCTGAAGGAACTGGTCGAGATGCTTGCCATAAAAAGCGCCAGGTCGATAGAGTGCATAGTGGGCCTCGAGGTCGAAGAGACAGAGATACATCTGTTCATTGATGGCGAGACGCAGCGTCTCGAAGCGCTCCCCGCAGAGTTCACGATAGTCGCTGGCATGCGGATCGATCCAGCAAATCAGGTCGGAACGCATCTCGCGGTTCACAGCGCGATTGCCGCCCTTGCCGATACCTGCCGGCTGATACCTTTGAGCCGCATGCTGTTCCTGTGCAAGGGTGCGCAGTCTGTCGATATCCGCATCCGGAATGAAGCCGGGCATGACACACCAGCCCTTGTCCGCCAGAGCATCGACGATGGCAGGAGTGCTATCAAGGGCGTCACCTGAATGGATGCGTTTGGCGGCTTCGATAGACATGACAAACAGTGATGGAGAAAAGTGCGCAGAGTGTGCACGTATTCAGCGGAGTCGATGATTCGGCTTTCTTCTGCTTTCGATCAAAGATCGGAATCAAAAAAACCGGGGCGGATGCCCCGGTTCCGGTCTGCTTGCCGGCTGCGACTAATCGGAGAGTCCGCGCGAATTCTCCTCGTTCATGCTGCTTCCATCCATGCTGTCGGGGGGCACTTCCTCAAAGGAACGCATACAGTCCTGCATGTAACCTGCATAGTCCTCGTCCGTCACGCCATCTTCCTTCGCGTAGGATTCGCAGAGTTCCTGCGGGGAGAGTTCCTGTTCGACAATCTCCGGGTTGGCGAACGCAGCCTCGGCTGTGCACATAACCAGGATGACGATAATCGGGAGGCTTTTCATTCTGTTGTCCTCAACTGATACTGGATTGGACTACCCGTTCTTTCCTCTTCCGGGTCGCCAGCCATCAGGCTACCTCCTCATGGCTGCCGAATTATTGGGTAAGGTCCTGGGGTGCTCCAATGAAAGTTATTGCTTGCCGTGACTCTGTAATTCGATCATCTTGTGCCTCGTCTCCGCAGCGAAGACCGCGGACACCCCGCAGGCCGGCCGGAGACGCTGCAGTTTGCGGATGCTAAACTTGCAAAAGCGCCATGAGTCGCGTTTAATAGCGCCCTTTCATAGGTCTGACAAATAGTCACTATTGAGAAACCAAATACACGAATTTTCTGAGTATTTCGTGTATTTTCGATATCAGTTCGCGGCGGTTGGCGATCCCGGCCGGTACTATCCTCATGCATTCCCGCGATAAACACGAACAACAACTGTCACAGGAAGAACCCAATGACAGATCAACAACATGATCTTGATCCGCAAGAGACACAGGAGTGGCTTGATGCCCTTGAGGGCGTCATCGAACATGAGGGCGCCGAACGTGCCCATTTCCTGCTCGAGAAACTGATCGACAAGACGCGTCGTGCAGGCGCATACCTGCCCTTCAGCGCAAATACGGCCTACCTCAACACGATTCCGCTCTACAAGGAGAGACCCTACCCGGGAGACCGTGCGATGGAACGCCGGGTACGAGCGATCATCCGCTGGAATGCCATGGCGATGGTCGTACAGGCCAACCGCAAGTCGACGGAACTCGGCGGGCATATCGCAAGTTTTGCCTCGAGCGCGACGCTCTTCGATGTCGGGCTGAATCACTTCTTCCACGCCCGGAGCAAGGATCATGGAGGTGACCTGGTCTTCTTCCAGGGGCACTCTGCGCCCGGTATCTATGCGCGTGCCTTCCTAGAGGGGCGCCTGAGCGAGGAGCAGCTCAATCATTTTCGCCAGGAGGTCGATGGCAACGGTCTCTCCTCCTATCCGCATCCCTGGCTGATGCCTGACTTCTGGCAGTTTCCGACCGTTTCCATGGGACTCGGACCGATCATGGCGATCTACCAGGCGCGCTTCATGCGTTACCTGCATGATCGCGGCATTGTCGACACCCTGACGCACGATCGCACTGTCTGGGCCTACATGGGCGATGGCGAAATGGACGAGCCTGAATCTCTCGGCGCCATCACGCTGGCCGGGCGCGAAAAGCTGGACAACCTGGTCTTCGTCGTCAACTGCAACCTTCAGCGCCTCGACGGCCCGGTGCGCGGCAACGGCAAGATCATCCAGGAACTCGAAGCGATCTTCCGTGGCGCGGGCTGGAACGTCATCAAGGTGATCTGGGGCAGCTACTGGGATCCGTTGCTGGCGCGCGACAAGAAGGGTCTGCTGGCCAGGCGCATGGAAGAGGCCGTGGATGGTGACTACCAGGCTTACAAGTCGCGGGGCGGCGCCTACACGCGCGAGCACTTTTTCGGCGCTTACCCGGAACTCAGGGACATGGTCGCGAACATGTCCGACGAGGATATCTGGCGGCTCAATCGTGGCGGCCATGATCCACAAAAGGTCTATACCGCCTATGCCGAGGCGATGGCGCACAAGGGTCAGCCGACTGTCATCCTGGCAAAGACCGTCAAGGGTTACGGCATGGGCGAGGCCGGCGAGGGTCAGAACACGACTCACTCGCAGAAGAAGATGGGCGAGAAATCACTGCGCGCCTTCCGCGACCGTTTCAATATTCCGATTCCCGATGATCAGATCGCCTCTGCGCCCTATTTCAGGCCGGCCGACGACAGTCCGGAGATCCAGTATCTGAAAGAACGTCGCAAGCAGCTCGGCGGCCCGTTCCCCTCGCGTTTGCCGGAAGTCGAAACCCTGGAGATCCCGGCGCTCGAGACCTTCAAGGCGCTTCTCGAGGACAGTGGCGAGCGCGAGATGTCGACGACCATGGCTTTCGTGCGTTTTCTGACGATGCTGATCCGGGACAAGAACATCGGCAAGCGCGTCGTCCCGATCGTACCGGACGAAGCGCGCACCTTCGGCATGGAGGGCATGTTCCGCCAGCTTGGCATCTACTCCTCCTCCGGGCAGCTCTACGAGCCGGAGGATTCCGACCAGCTCATGTATTACCGTGAGGACAAGAAAGGCCAGATTCTGCAGGAGGGTATCAACGAGGCCGGTGCCATGTCGGAGTGGATCGCTGCTGCCACTGCCTACAGCAATCACGGCGTCAGCATGATTCCTTTCTACATCTATTACTCGATGTTCGGCTTCCAGCGCGTCGGCGACCTCGCCTGGGCCGCAGGGGACATGCAGGCTCGCGGCTTCCTGCTCGGTGGCACGGCCGGCCGGACGACACTCGCCGGTGAGGGACTGCAACACCAGGACGGCCACAGCCACCTGGTTGCCGGCACCATTCCGAATTGCGTCTCCTACGACCCGGCCTTTGCCTACGAACTGGTGGTGATCCTGCAGGACGGCATGCGTCGCATGTACCAGCAGAAGGACAACGTCTTCTACTATGTCACCGTCATGAACGAGAACTACCACCAGCCGGCAATGCCGAAAGGTGCGGAGGAGGGCATCCTCAAGGGCATCTACCCGTTCAGCAAGGGTGGCCGCAAGAAGAGCCGTGTCCAGCTCATGGGCTCGGGGACGATCCTGCGCGAGGTGATTGCCGCTGCCGAACTGCTCGAGAACGAGTGGGATGTGTCTGCCGATGTGTGGAGCGTTACAAGCTTCAACGAGCTGCGCCGTGACGGCATTGATGCCGAGCGCTGGAACATGCTGCATCCGGGAAAGAAGAAGCGCATACCCTATATCTCGCAGCAGCTTGCGAAGACCAAGGGCCCGGTCGTGGCTGCAACCGACTACATGCGGACCTACGCCGACCAGGTCCGCAACTACATCGACCGCACCTACATCGTGCTTGGCACCGACGGTTTCGGTCGCTCCGACATGCGCGCGGCTTTACGCCGTTTCTTCGAAGTCAACCGCTACTATGTCGTCGTGGCTGCCCTGATGGCGCTGGCTGAAGAGGGCGAGGTTGATGCAAAAACCGTGACTGCGGCAATCAAGCAGTATGGTATCGATCCCGAAAAGCCGAACCCGGTAACTGTCTGATAACGGAGAAACAAAGATGACCATAGACGTAACAGTCCCGGACATCGGCGATTTCTCCGATGTCGAAATTATCGAGGTGCTCGTTGCCGAGGGTGACGAGGTCGAGGAAGAGGCTTCGCTGATCACACTCGAGAGCGACAAGGCGACCATGGAAATCCCGTCGCCGGTCAACGGGCGGGTCGTTTCGCTGAAGGTCGCTGTCGGCG
>JASFFK010000010.1:0-17458 GCA_050124335.1 Chromatiales bacterium
CTTTAAAAGTATATTAGTATCTACTTATACGCTGATTCTTCCTCCTTTATCAGCGTATATTCCTCCATCCTCCTTTGGTGGTATTTGGCGCGGCATCCACTGCCGCGCCTTTTTTATGCGTGCCCTGAATTCCTATCTTATTGTTTTTATTTTGTTTTAGAGTTCCCTCGATGCGAGAAAACGGACGTCGGGCCAGCGTTCCGTTGCAAGGTTCAGGTTGACGCGTGTCGGAGCCAGGTAGACCAGCTGATCATCACCATCGAGGGCAAGATTGTCATGGTTCTTCGTCTTGAACTGCTGCAGCATCTTGTCATCATCACATTCAATCCAGCGCGCGGTGGCAACGGAAATCGGTTCGACGATCGCCTCGACTCCGTATTCGCCCTTCAGTCGATGCACGGCAACGTCGAACTGCAGCATCCCGACAGCACCCAGAATCATGTCATTATTCTTCAGTGGCCGGAAGACCTGGGTCGCACCCTCCTCGCAAAGCTGCAAAACACCTTTCTGCAGCTGTTTCATCTTCAGCGGATCCTTCAGGACGACACGGCGAAAAAGCTCGGGTGCGAAGTAGGGAATCCCTTCATATTTGAGCTCCTCGCCTTCAGTGAAGGTATCACCAATCTGGATTGTGCCATGATTGTGCAGGCCGATGATGTCGCCCGGGAACGCCTCCTCGACCTGCTTGCGCGCATCGGCCTGGAAGGTGATTGCATTACTCACCTGGATGGATTTGCCAATGCGAACATGCCGCATCTTCATGCCTTTTTTGTAGCTGCCTGAACAGACGCGCAGGAAAGCGACTCGGTCCCGGTGTGCGGGATCCATGTTGGCCTGGATCTTGAAGACGAAACCCGTGAATTTCTCCTCGGTCGGCTCTACGGTTCGCGCTCCAGCGGAGCGCGGTTTTGGCCCGGGAGCATAGTCGGAAAATGCATCGAGCAGCTCCTCGACACCGAAGTTGTTGATCGCGGAACCAAAAAAAACCGGAGTCAGCTCACCTCTCGAATAGGCATCGAGGTCAAGTTCGTGACTCGCGCCACGCACGAGTTCGATTTCATCACGCAATTCGGCTGCCATGGAACCGATGGCCTCGTCGAGTTCCGGATTATCGAGTCCCTGAATGATCTTCCCGGCATGCTTGCGTTCGCCCTCGCGTGTCTCGAAAAGATGGGTCGTCTCGGACCGCAGATCGAAAACACCGACGAATCGCTTGCCCATACCGATCGGCCAGGTGACAGGGGCGCAACGGATTTTCAATACGTCCTCGACTTCGTCCATGATCTCGATCGGATCCCTTCCCTCGCGATCGAGCTTGTTGACGAAGGTGAGTATCGGCGTATCACGCATGCGACACACCTCCATGAGCTTGATGGTGCGCTCCTCGACACCCTTGGCGACATCGATCACCATGAGTGCAGAATCGACAGCGGTCAGCGTGCGGTAGGTATCCTCCGAGAAATCGGCATGTCCGGGAGTATCCAGCAGGTTCATGATGCGCCCCTTGTAGGGAAACTGCATCACCGAGGATGTCACGGAAATGCCGCGCTCCTTTTCGAGTTCCATCCAGTCGGAAGTTGCGTGACGCGCGGCCTTGCGCCCCTTCACGGTTCCTGCGAGCTGGATTGCACCACCGAAAAGCAGGAGCTTCTCCGTCAGCGTGGTCTTGCCTGCATCAGGATGGGAAATGATTGCAAAGGTCCGCCGCGAGGCGACTTCATCGAGAAAAGCCATTCAATATCGTTACTGTAAATGCTGTGTTGGAGCCCTTTCAGGCCATCTGATTTCCTGTTCCGGGTATGAGCAGGTGAAAAACGCCGGGGCTTGGCGTATTCATCAGCGGCTGTCAGAACCGGTGCCGGACCGGATAACCTGAGCGACAGGGAGTGCCCGAAAACAAGCGCGTGACTTTAGCACGCTTTCGTCAGGCGTGTGAATCCTCGAACAGCATGGAAAAATCAAATGCCTTCAGGTGCTTGGTAAGGGCACCGATTGAAATATCGTCGATCCCGGTTTCTGCCAGCGACCTCAGATTTTCGAGCGTCACATTGCCCGAAACCTCCAGGCGTGCCCTGTCCTGGTTGATAGCGACAGCCTTTTCAAGCTCGTCGATGGAGAAGTTGTCGAGCAGTACCCGCCGTGCGCCGGCATCAACTGCTTCGACAAGTTCCTCGCAGGACTCAACCTCGATCTCGACCTCCACATGCGGAAAACGCTCGAATGCTTCTTGCAGGACGCGCGTGATGGAACCAGCGGCTCGAATATGGTTTTCCTTGATCAGGACTGCATCATAGAGGCCAATGCGATGGTTCATGCCACCGCCGCACAGGACCGCGTATTTCTGCGCCAGGCGCAAGCCGGGGATGGTTTTGCGCGTATCGAGAATGCGTACGCCTGTACCTTTCACAGCATGGACATACTGGCTGACCACGGTCGCTGTCCCCGAGAGCGTTTGCAGGAAGTTGAGTGCGGCGCGTTCTGCTGTCAACAGGGAGCATGCTCTGCCACGGATTTCGCACAGCCTGCTGTTTTGTGTAATGTCTGCTCCATCATGCTGCAGCCAGTTGATCTCGGTGCGATCGTCGACCTGTCGAAACACCTCGTCAAACCAGGCAGTACCACACAGCACACCATCCTCTCGCGCAATGACCACGGCGGTTGCCGTCTGCCTCTCATCCAGCAGGGCCGCCGTGAGGTCACCATTTCCGACATCCTCTGCCAGCGCCATCCTGACCTGGCTGGCGATCAGCTCCCGGGCCGGGAGCCTGTACTTCTCAGCCATCGACATCCAGCAACTCGACTTCAAAGATCAGCGTCGCATTTGGCGGTATAACGCCACCGGCACCTGCCGAGCCATAACCGAGGTGTGCCGGAATAGTCAGCTTGCGTTTGCCACCGACTTTCATTCCCTCGACTCCTTCGTCCCAGCCACGTATGACCATCCCGCGGCCCAGATTAAAACTGAACGGGTCATCGCGATCATGACTCGAGTCAAACTTGTTGCCATTTTCGAGCCATCCCGTGTAATGCACGGTCACAGTCATGCCGGCGGTGGCGGCCTCACCGCTGCCCTCCGAGATTTCCTCGATCTTCAGACCGGAATCGGTGATTTTTGCAGTCATGATAAACTCCGTGGAATTCCAACACGTCATTGTAATTGACGCACCACTCTCATGTCTCTTCCACAACTTGACCAGTTCAACTATCACCACACTCTCGAGGAGACAGCTGGTCCTGCCCTCGTCTGTTTTACAAGCCCTGCCTGCGGTTCCTGCAAGGCTTTTCGCAGGTCGCTTGAACACTTCTGCCGTATCTGGACTGACGTTGCCGTCTTCGAGATCGATGCACAGATGAACCCTGCTCTGGTCAACGAGCTCGGCTTTTTTCACCTGCCCTCACTCTACCTGTACCGCCAGGGTGAATTTCATTGTGAACTGCAACCACAACCCACGCCGGAATCAATTCGCAGGGCGATCGACAAGGCCCTCGAAGAACCCGCGATGGAGGCACCGTGAGACTCTCTTGCGGCTGGCTACAAGAGGCCAGGCACTCGCCCTCGCCAAACTTCAACGAGCGCCCCGGGGGATGCGAGATCAGTCTTCTGGTCATCCACAACATCAGCCTGCCACCTGGTGAATTTGGCGGTTCCTGGATTGACGATCTGTTTCACAACCGGCTTGACCCCGATGCCCATCCCTATTTCAGCGAAATCGAGGGACTTGAGGTCTCAGCACACTGCCTGATCAGGCGTGACGGTGAAATCATCCAGTACGTATCCTTCGACAAGCGAGCCTGGCATGCCGGCCACTCCAGTTACTGCGGTATCGACAATTGCAATGACTTCTCTATCGGGATTGAACTCGAGGGAACCGACGAAGACCCATTCACTGATGCCCAGTACGAGTCATTGGCAGCGCTTACCGCCGCCATCCGGAAAAGCTATCCATCCATCACCGATGAACGCGTCGTTGGTCACAGCGACATCGCACCCGGGCGCAAGACCGACCCTGGATTCGCCTTCGACTGGGATCGCTACCGGAAACTGGCGGGGCTGTGCTGAGAGTAATTTCCGTTGTACTGCTGCTCGTCAGCATGCAACCTGTCCATGCCTTGCGCGTGGCCACACTCTCACCACATGCCACCGAACTCGTCTGGTTCGCAGGCGGAGGAGACCAGCTTGTTGGCGTCTCTGCCTTCAGTGATTTTCCGGAAATTGCCACCAATCTGCCTTCGATCGGAGATGCCTCGGGAATTGATCGCGAGCGCATTATCAGCCTTGACCCTGAACTGATTGTTTACTGGAGCAAGGGCATCAGGCCATCCGATCTGGCATGGCTGAGGGAAAGGGGAATCGCTCTTTTTGCGTCCAATCCCGTTACCATCGATGAGCTTGTATACGAACTGCACAGGCTGGCGGAGCTCCTGCAGACAGAAGAGTCGGCACGCAAGAGCATCGAGACCATTCGGAAAAAGAAAAAGCAATTGCAGGCCCTTGATACAGGGGTTCCCGTGCACATGATCCACCAGCTCTGGGGAAAGCCGCTGATCGTACTGGGCAAGCAGGATCTTCTGCCACACACCCTCAGACTCTGCGGCATCGAAAACCCGATCGACACCGACGGACACCCTTCAGCGGCCGTGAGCAGGGAGTACCTGCATGCTGTCCGGGCCGATATCATCCTCATCGCCGAAGAGGCTCCATTCAAACCCTTCAACCCCCATGACCTCCCTCTCCTGCGGGGGGATGGCAACAGTATGCATCGTGCAACGCCGCGCCTGCTGGATGCAGCTTTCGAAATCTGCCGCAAGGTTAGAAACAGCCGCAAGTAGACCGACTTCCGCAAGCGGTGGAAGGTTACACTTCTGCCCACATCCTCAACAGATTGGCGTAACTGCGATCGATGCGCTGGTGCAATTCGCTGCCTGAATCTTCAGCATGAAGCTGATCGCGAGTCGTTGCAAGATCGAAGAGGATCTCGCGCCTTGCAGGGTCCCGAACCTGACTCTGTATCCAGGTCAGGGCGACAATCCGTTGTCCTCTTGTCACTTGCGCAACATGATGCAGGCTTGAAGAGGGATAGATGACGGCATCACCCGCCGCGAGTTTGACCCTGTTATCCCCGAAACTTGTACGGATGACGAGCTCACCGCCATCATAACTTTCCGGTGGTGTCAGGAAGACCGTCATGGAGATGTCGGTACGAAACTTCGGGCCAGGGCCGCCCATGACAGGTTCGTCGACATGGTCGCCGTACTCCATCTCGGGGTCGTAACGCGCAAGGATGAAATCAGCAAGTTTTGCCGGCATGGATGCATAGTGGAAGAGTTGTTGCTCTCCCAGGCTGCTCATGAGAATCCGGTTCAGCAATTGCTGCGCCTGCTCATCGGGTGTCATCTCCTCGTTGCGTTTCACGAGACGGGCCGCCACACCAGCGGTTGCCTTTCCGTCCCGGAAAGCGGAACGACCAACGAGGTCATGGATCTTGTCGATCTGCGGCTGGTTCAATAGCCCTGGAATTTGCAGTAGCACTCGATTCTCCGGTAGAGGGGGATATCCGTTAGAATGTTGCAAATTTTGCAGACAGATATCCGACCATGGAACTCAAAGTCATTATCGAAGAGCAGCTTTACACGCTCAATGTCCCGGATCAACTGATCGAGGACGCAGCCGATTTTTTCGACAAAATGGACGCCGATATGGACGCCGGCATTCAGATGAGTCGCTCCTGGATCGAGAACCCTGACAAGCTTCAGCGAATCCAGGCTGTCGCCAACAAGCTGCTGACAGCGATCGAGACAGAAAATCACAACCTCGGGCGCATGATGGCCGCCTACATCCTGTCACGCGCTCCCGATGTCGATGTCATCGACCTGGACACCTCGGGTGATATGACAACGACAGAAATACGCTACAGGGAGAGCGGCTCTCCTGTCAGTTTCGGCATGCCGCCAATGCTGGATGATCCATTCGGCATGGACCCGGCGCTGCGCGAGGCTGCCGAAAAACAGGTCTCGAAAGTCTTCAAACAGGGGCGTGTCTACAGTTACTCACTCCTGAACAACCAGACCGGGGAATGGGAAACAGCGACCCAGGTCAAGGATCAGCAACAGGCCGAAGAGCAGCGGGAGCAGGCCGTACTTGCAAAAATGCGCGAACTGGCGCACTGAAATCAATGGCCGGGATTGACGAGATGACAGCACCTCTTGTCATCCGCTTCTCCGATGGGAGCGAGAAAGTCACTGCGCACTGTTTTCCGCACCCTCTCGGACTGCTTTACCTGGATCTCTTCTGGAACCTCAACACTCCTGACGAAGCGGCACATCTCGTGCATGGCACGCTGGAAGGTGATGGCCCCTGGAAAATCACCGATGAATGCGGCAAAACACTTGCCTCGGTGCGCGTGCTGGGCTGCCAGAACACGGACCCGGAACTGCAGACTCACTACCAGCCCTGGAAAGCATGGCTGGAAAACAACCCCGGGCAATATCCGGGACCGAACCAGATCAGGGATATCGCCCGAAGGCTCGGTGCGACACCCACGCAACGGCAACAGTCTGAATGAGCAATGCAGGCATGAGGCTCACGCAATACAGCGATGGTTCCGTTTCTTGTTGCATGATCGCAGTTGTCCCGCTCGATGAAATCCTGCAAACCCGCCTCTCCCGGGCGATGGCAACCTGCCGTGCTAGCGGGCAACCTGCGCTCGAAACGCATCGACCCGCAGTCCAATCTGATGCCGCCACGCGATTTCGGCAGATCCTTGTTTCGGCCGGTTATCTCCACGATCCGGTCTGCATCGCCACACGCTGATCAATGCAAGATGAATGATTTACCGGTAACGAACGACTACCGCCGTCTTTTCCTTGAGGACACCCCCCTGCTGGATGTCCGGGCACCCGTCGAATTCGAGAGGGGCGCCTTTCCCCTTGCTGAAAACCGCCCTCTCATCGATGACGAGGAGCGACACAGGATCGGCATCCGCTACAAAGAGATGGGCCAGGACGCTGCTGTCGAACTCGGCGCAGAACTCGTGAGCGAAGAAATCAGGAAAACGCGGATTCACGAATGGGAACACTTTTTCGCCAAACACCCGGAAGGTGTGCTCTACTGCTTTCGCGGCGGAATGCGCTCGAAGATCACGCAGCAATGGCTGAAGGAACGTACCGGCAAAAGCTTCCCGCGCGTCGAAGGAGGCTACAAGGCACTGCGACGATTCCTCATCGATGAACTCGATGCAGCCGCCTGTGAAATCAATACTGTCGTTATTGGAGGGCGCACAGGTGTTGGCAAGACCCTGCTTCTTCGGCACTTGCCCAACAGTGTGGATCTCGAGGGACTTGCGCACCACCGTGGTTCGGCCTTCGGACACTACGCCATTCCCCAGCCCTCGCAAATTGACTTCGAGAATGCACTCTCCATCGCCCTGCTGAAGCACCGCGCAAGGGGCAATCGGCCATTGATCATCGAGGATGAGGGACAGAACATCGGTTCGGTACACCTGCCCCTCGATCTTTTCAATCGCTTCAAGTCCGGAGATTTTGTCATTCTCGAGGCAAGTATCGAAGAGCGCGTCGACATTACCTGGAAAGAGTATGTCGAGGATGCGCTGAAAGATTTTCAGCAGGTGCATGGTGAAGAGCACGCGTTCCCTGCATGGAATGACTATGTGATGCGTGGCTTCAGTCGAATCCGCAAGCGGTTGGGGGGGTTGCGTCACGCAGAACTCGCGAACGAAATCGACGCCGCCATGCGGCATCATCGCGAAACGGGAGAGACGCAACAACACAAGGCCTGGATACGGACTCTCCTGGTCGACTATTACGATCCGATGTATGACTACCAGCTCGGCAGGAAACGAAAAAAAATCGTCTTCAGCGGCGATGCCGATGCTGTATCAGACTACCTGCAATCACACGACTGACCCGATCCGAAAGGCCATTCACGTCCGGCCAGGTTTTCTCTGAGGGATTTTGAGGCATGGTGCAGACTGCCGGGCATCCGCGCAAACAGCTCTCCTGACCCGGTAATTCAGTGATATGAATCTTTCCTGAGAAAACATTTGAAAAATTCAATATCGAAAAGCTGCAAGATACGTTTGGCTGGTCTATGATTGTTGTCCGTTTACAAAACCTGTACAAAGAAAAGTAACCAATATAGATCAGTTATTTACAAAGCATTTCTGATTATTTATTCAGGTTTTGCATGCAACCGATACGCTTGTACAGACGGAAACAGGAATCCAGAACCAAAGGAGGTTGAGTAGCATGACAAAAAGACGCCCGGAAGAGAAAAAACAACGCACCGCAAACAAGCCCGCCCGTTTTGTGTACGGCGGTGGTCTCTGGATGGATGAGATGGTCGACAAAATGATGGAACAGGAATCATCAGGGTACGTCGGCTTCCATTGCACCTACAAGAAGGACCTCGGAAAACAGACACCGGGAACATAGAGGACTGACCCTGGTTCCAGGTGGCCGGCATCAGCCGGCTTTTTTATGGATTTCTCACGGCTACCCTAACGCAGGAAGACCGGAAAAGGCTCGCGACATCAGTCTGAAGTCGAAGATCTATAATAATATATTGCTTTATATATATAATGTATATATATGTTTTATATAATTTTTTACTTGATTTTAGACAGCCAGGCGGGGCTCGTCGCAGCTGCCTGATGAATGCGATCGCACGGGCTTCGCTCGTACTGAACATTAAAAAAGGCGCCGTGAAGGCGCCTTTTCATTCCTGAGCTGGGCTGCAGGTTACTCTTCGGCAACAACGTTGATGGTAACGTTGGAATCGACATCGGCATGCAGGTGGATCACGATATCGTAAACACCCGTTGCACGGAACACACCCTCCGGCAGGCGTACTTCGCTCTTGTCGACTTCGGTACCAGAAGCTGTGAGGGCTTCGGCAATGTCAGCTGTACCGACTGATCCAAAAAGCTTGCCTTCATCACCTGCCTTGCGAGCTATGGTGACACTGACGCCGTCAATTTTGGCCTTGCGTGCCTGGGCAGCGTCAAGTCTTTCGGCCGCCTGTTTCTCGAGCTCGGCGCGGCGTTTCTCGAATTCTTCGATGTTGGCTTTCGTAGCCGGAAGTGCAAAACCTTGCGGCACGAGGTAATTCCGGCCATAACCGGCCTTCACGCTGACCTTGTCACCAAGGCTGCCAAGATTGGCGATATTGTCCAGTAGTATGACTTCCATCTTGACCCTCCTGTCAGTGCTGATCGGTGTATGGCAGCAGTGCAAGATAGCGTGCGCGCTTGACTGCGGTCGCAAGCTGACGCTGATACCTGGCCTTTGTACCGGTGATACGGCTGGGGACAATCTTGCCGTTTTCGCTGATGTACTGTTTCAGGGTGTCGAGATCCTTGTAGTCAATCTCGGTGACACCTTCGGCTGTGAAACGGCAATATCTTCTGCGGCGGAAATAACGTGACATCTGGCTCTCCTCTATCAGGCTGCGTCTTCGGACGCTTCTTCGGTTTCATCATCGTCGTCCGACTCTCTGGCGACGGGTGCACGCTCGTCTTTTTCGTCTTTCTTGACCAGTGGCGACGGGCCGGTGACAGCCTCATCGCGACGGATGGTCATGTGACGAAGAATGGCGTCGTTGAAACGGAAGGCGCTCTCGAGATCTGTCAGGGCATCATCACCGCACTCGATGTTCATCAGCACGTAGTGAGCCTTGTGGATCTTGTTGATGGGATAGGCCAGCTGGCGACGGCCCCAGTCCTCGAGACGATGGATCGTGCCGCCCTTTTCCTCGATGCCCTTGCGATAGCGATCGACCATCCCGGGCACCTGTTCACTCTGGTCAGGGTGGACCAGAAACACAATTTCATAATGACGCATTGAAGCTCCTTATGGATTAGTCAGTCTCCCCCGGAGGGTGAGACAAGGAGTCGCGGCCCGATAAAGACCACAAGAGCGCGGCATTCTAGCGGAATTTCAAGGAAAATCAAGCGCTCTGCGCCTGCTGCAGCCGAAGGGAAAGTCGTGACACCCTCGAAAAACAGCCAGAAGTGCGCTGGCTATCAGTGAAATCATGCCCGGGGCGATTTCCTCGTCATCCTGCTGCCGCTTGAGGCAATGACAAGCAGCTTGCCTGACAGGAGCAGGTAGAGACTGATTGGCAGGGTCAACGACTCAACGAACGAGTGATTCGCGCCATATGTCGAGTTTCTCCTCGAACCGCATGCCCGCATGGGCAGGGCTGGTCGATGGCAGCCGGATCAACCTGAAATCACGCTCTTCCGGCAGGCTTTTCAGCAGGTGTCGACGAAAGCTCTCTTCGGCTTTCGCACCATTGAAGCAAATCCTGTCGATGGTCTGATTGGCGTCCAGTAGTCCGGTAATATCGTTTGGCACTTCCGTCCTTTTCGAAATCGCACTGTCGAGACTCCCTTCGCGCGCGCATTGCTGCAACACGTCCCATAGCGCAAAACCGGCCTGTTTCAGTGCCTCGAGCCTTGCATGGTAAGCAGCGTCAGCGGAAAAGCCGCAGATTCTTGCCATGATTGGCCAGAAGCTGTTTTGCGGGTAGGCGTAGTAACGCTGCTCCTGAAGGGAACGTTCGCCGGGCATGGAACCGAGGATAAGTGTGTGTGGCCCGTGGCCAACAACCGGTGGAAAACTTGTCAGGAGACGATCCGGACCGCGGCTGTGCTTTTTCACGCCCGGTAGGTCGTCTCCACATAGTCATCCAGAATCCCCATGAACTCTTCCGCAATCCTTTCGCCCTTCAATGTCTTGAACTTTTTGCCATCGACAAATACAGGGGCAGCGGGTGACTCGCCGGTCCCGGGCAGACTGATACCGATGTTGGCATGCTTGGACTCACCGGGACCATTCACGATGCATCCCATGACCGCCACATTCATCTCCTCGACACCAGGGTGTTTGTCACGCCACTCCGGCATCTTTCGCTTCAGATACTCCTCGATCTGTTTGGCAAGTTCCTGGAAATAGGTACTGGTCGTACGGCCACAACCCGGGCAGGCAATGACCATCGGGGCAAACGATCGGAACCCCATGGATTGCAGGATCTGCTGCGCCACCTCGACCTCCCTGGTACGTGGCTGTCCCGGCTCCGGGGTCAGCGAAATACGAATCGTATCGCCAATTCCCTGTTGCAAGAGCACGGCCAGGGCAGCCGTCGAGGCAACGATTCCGCGCGAGCCCATACCCGCCTCTGTCAAGCCGAGGTGCAACGCATAATTGCACTGCCTGGCAAGCTCCCGGTAGACACCGATCAGGTCCTGGACACCGCTCATCTTGCAGGAAATGATGATCCTGTCAGCCGACATGCCAAGCTCCTCGGCACGCTTTGCGTTCTCGAGCGCAGATACGACCATGATGTCACGGGTGACCAGATCTGCCTCTTTCGGCACAGGCAAACGCGAATTTTCATCCATCATGCGCGCCACCAGCTGCTTGTCGAGGCTGCCCCAGTTCACGCCGATACGTACCGGCTTGTCGTAGCGCATCGCTGTCTCGATCATCGCAGCAAACTGGCTATCTTTCTTCTCGCCGCTGCCCACGTTTCCTGGATTGATGCGGTACTTGTCGAGTGCCTCGGCACACGCGGGGTATTCGGTCAGGAGGCGATGGCCGTTGAAATGGAAATCGCCGACCAGCGGAACATTGAGGTTGAGCACATCGAGCCCCTCCCGGATCCGGGGGACTGCTCTTGCTGCCTCCTCGGTATTGACCGTGATACGGACCAGCTCGGAGCCGGCACGGTAAAGCTCGGCGACCTGTCGAACCGTTGCCTGGATATCCTCGGTCGCAGTATTTGTCATGGATTGCACCGCAACGGGATGTTCGCTGCCGATCAGGACATCGCCAACGCGGACGCTGTGTGTGGAATGGCGCATGGGATTGCTCACTGGGGAATTCGTGGTCATTATGTTTGTCGTCCCGGGGGGAATCAACTACGGCGCCAGGTCGTTCCGTTTGCACCGTCCTCCAGGATGATACCCTCGTTGTCCAGCGCATCCCGGATACGGTCAGCTTCCGCCCAGTTCTTGTCCGCCCTGGCCTGGATCCTTTGGCGGATCATGGACTCGATCTCTTCATCCGACAAGGTACCACCGGAAACAGCGGCTTTAAGAAAGGTGTCAGGGTCCTCCTGCAGGATTCCGAGAATACCCCCGAGATATTTGAGCCGGGCAGCCAGTCCGGCTGCCTTTTCGCTGCTGTCTTCACGCGCACGATTGAGTTCCCGGGCAAGTTCAAACATCGCAGCAAGTGCTTCAGGCGTGTTGAAATCATCCTTCATGGCAAGCATGAAGGCTTCGGCACAGGCATCCCCTCCTGCGGGCTTTGCATCCGGCAGGCCGCGCAATGACGTATACAGGCGCGTGAGAGCCTGGCGCGCATTGAGAAGGTGTTCGTCATCATAATTCAGCGGGCTGCGGTAGTGGCTCGTGAGAATGAAGTAACGAACTTCCTCGGCACGGAAGTGCTCGAGTATCTCGCGAACCGTGAAAAAGTTGCCGAGTGACTTCGACATCTTCTCATCGTTGATACGCACGAAGCCGTTGTGCATCCAGTAATTGACGAACTTCTCCCCGGTGCAACCCTCTGACTGGGCTATTTCATTCTCATGGTGCGGAAAACTCAGGTCCGCGCCGCCGCCATGGATATCGAAATGATTGCCGAGAAGCTCGGTCGACATGGCCGAGCACTCGATATGCCAGCCAGGCCGACCTTGTCCCCACGGGGATTCCCAGGAGGGTTCCGCGGGCTTGGCAGCTTTCCAGAGTGCAAAGTCCATCGGATCACGCTTGCCGTCACCGGGTTCGACCCGGGCTCCGGCGCGAAGGTCTTCGATCGATTTTCCAGAGAGCTTTCCGTATTCGGGAAAACTGCCTACGGAGTAGTAGACATCACCATTTGCAGCTTCATAGGCATGCCCTCGCACGATCAGGGTTTCGATCATGGTGATGATGCGCTTGATGTGATCGGTTGCGCGCGGCTCTTCAGATGGCGACTCAACGCCAAGCGCTGCGGAGTCCTCATGCATTGCTCTGATGAAACGATTCGTGAGCTCCGTGAAGGATTCACCATTTTCGTTGGCACGGTTGATGATCTTGTCATCGATATCAGTGATATTGCGGATGTATGTCACCTCGTAGCCAAGCGTCTTCAAAAAGCGGTAGACCACATCGAAAACGACCATGACCCGCGCATGCCCGAGATGGCAGAGGTCGTAGACCGTCATGCCGCAGACATACATGCGCACCTTCCCGGGCTCGATGGGTACGAATTCCTCTTTCTTCCCGCTCAGGTCGTTGTGGATTCTCAGCATCACTGACTCACTTCAAAATCGGGCTATATGACAAAGCCTGATAGTGTATTATTTTCGCCACTCTTTTTCAGGAGAAGATGATGAAAAAAACGCTGCTCGCACTGCTCCTTCTGCTCACAGCCGGCGTGACGACCGCCGCGCAGTCAAAGGATCCGGTAACCGTCCTGATCACTACCAGCAAGGGCAACATCACCGTCGAATTGCTGCCTGCCAAAGCTCCGGAGACGGTTGCGAATTTTCTCCGCTATGTCGATGAAGGCTTCTATAACGGCACCATTTTTCACAGGGTCATCAGCGGCTTCATGATCCAGGGTGGTGGTTTCGATCAGGAGTACACGAAAAAGCCAACGCATGACCCCGTCATGAACGAGGCAGACAATGGCCTCCCGAATGTTCGCGGAAGCATCGCGATGGCGCGTACCAGCGACCCCCACTCGGCGACGGCACAATTTTTCATCAACCATACCGACAATCCCGCTCTCGACCATCGTAACAAGGGCTCCGGATGGGGATATGCCGTCTTCGGCAAGGTCACCGATGGCATGGAGGTCGTCGACAAGATTGCCAGTGTCGACACCGGCCCTGGTGGTCCTTTCAGACAGGACGCCCCCCGCGAGATGGTCGTCATCGAGACAATTTCACAGATCAAAGACTAACGACGAGATTTCCATGATTAAACTGACAACCTCCAAGGGTGACATCCTCATCGAACTCGATGAGGAGAAAGCACCGGTTAGCTGCTCCAACTTCCGCCAGTATGTCGAGGATGGTCATTACGATGGCACCATCTTTCACCGCGTGATCAACAATTTCATGATCCAGGGCGGCGGCTTCACAACTGACATGATGCAGAAAGGAACCCGTGAACCCATCGAAAACGAGGCCAGGAACGGCCTGAAGAACGAGGCCGGCACCATCGCAATGGCACGCACCATGGATCCGCACTCGGCGACAGCACAGTTCTTTATCAATGTCAGCAACAACAACTTTCTCGACTACCCGGGCCAGGACGGCTGGGGCTATGCGGTCTTCGGCAAGGTCACCGAGGGCATGGACGTCATCAGCGCCATCAAGGGTGTAGAAACCACGCACAGGGGCGGACATTCGGATGTCCCGGTTGAACCGATCGTGATCGAGAAGGCTGAAATTGTCGACTGAGATCCTGCTGATCTCGGACCTGCACCTCTCGCCGGACCAGCCGGCGACAGTCGAACGGTTTCTTCACTTTACTCGTGAGCGCGCCCGTCAAGCCCGGGATCTTTACATTCTTGGCGACCTGTTCGATGCCTGGATCGGCGACGACAACGACGCAGACCCTTACGGTGAAATCCGCAACGCCCTGTCTGAACTCGCGCAGTCAGGCACGGCTGTCTACCTGCAGCATGGCAATCGCGACTTCCTGCTGGGCGAGGTATTTTGCAAACAGACGGGTTGCACACTGATTGCCGACGAGGCGGTACGGGATTTCTTCGGCAAGCCGACACTGCTCATGCATGGCGATACGCTCTGCACGGACGACATCGCCTACCAGCAGGCCCGCCAGTTACTGCGCAGCGAGGCATTCATCGCCGACTTCCTGAAAAAACCGCTGCAGGAACGCGAGCTGATTGCTGCTGAGTACCGCAAGAAAAGCGGTGAAGCGACCTCCCTGCTGGCTGCCGAGATCATGGATGTCAACCGACAGGCTGTCACCGATGTCATGCGCAAGCACGCGGTCTGCCGACTCGTGCATGGCCATACACACCGTGAAGCGATCCATCAGCTGGATATCGATGGAAGAACCTGCGAACGCATCGTTCTTGGCGAATGGCATCCCGATCACGGCATGGCCCTGTCGGTCAGTGCTACCGGGATCAATGCGCTGGTGGTGTAATGCCCAGCCAGTCACACCACTCACGATAGAGCACGCTCTCGGCCGCGGCAACAATCGAACGCGGCAGCAACTGCCTGCTGAACACAGGTTCTCCGCCAAGGGTACAGCTGCGCCCTCCACTCTCCTCCAGCACGAGCAGACCGGCACCATAGTCCCAGATATTCGACCGACCATGCAGATAGAGGTCGCACCGTCCTGCCGCGATCCAGCAGAGATCGAGTGCCACCGAGCCGAAACTGCGCTGGGAGGTATAAGGCGTTTCTGTCACAAGACGGATCGAGAGTTCCCGGGGCAACCGCTTGAAATCCACAAGTGCAGTCGCCCCGGAAAGCCCGGTCCTGTATTGATGAGGGCCCAGACGCTTGCCATTGAGTGTCGCCCCCTTTCCGGGCATGGCAACAAAGCATTCATCACGGTTGGGATCGTAAACGATGGCAACATGCACCCGTCCGCTCGCGATGAGTGCAAGTGAAATGCAGAAATAGGGAATTTCAGCAACAAAGTTTGTTGTTCCATCCAGTGGATCAAGACACCAGAGGGGACTGTCAGAATCCAGCAAGCCGCGCTGTTGCTCACTCTCCATCTCCTCACCGAGAAACCGGATATCCGGCCACTGCTCCGCAAGCCATGTGGATAGCTTTCTCTGTACCTGCAAATCCGCCCGGGTCACGAAACTGCCATCCTGTTTTTCATCACGCCGGACCTTTGTGAAAAGCGGCATGAGTTCCGACATGGCCACATCCCGGATTTTAGCGGCGAGTGCAGTGACCTGCTCTTGCCCGAAGAGCTCTGTCAGATCGCGATTGAAGCCCTGTTTACTTTTCATACTCTTTGATCGTATTCATAAAAAGTGTAATGAGTACAGCAGCATTGACATCATCTTTAAGGAATATTTTCATTCTGTATACAAAGAAATGACACCCTCGTCATTCCACCAAGCGCTTGTCTGGTCTAATATTTTCGTACAACAAAAAACTTCCGATTCGAGAAGTTAACTAAACCTTACTTGAGGTGTGCTTGTGTTTGCTAATAAATCTATTTCTAGAAATAGAGCGAAAGTTATTGATCTGTTAAATGAACTACTGGTGTTTTTTCCGGCAGGAAAGAACCTTGCCTATTGGGACGACAGGAACAAGGGTTTGCTCCTAGACATTCTCAACGAGCTCGAAGCAACCAGCAATTCACTCGCCATGCAGGAGTTCGTGAGTTCCGTTCGCACGATCAAGGCAGAAGCGCAGAGCCTGCCGGTTGACCACTGCGCCGCACTCAGATCAAGACTCTCCTACCTGAAGCTCAGGATCAGGGGTCTGCGGGTCGAACTCAGCAAGGCCATCTGCAGTGGTCCATCGAAGAAACTGTCACAGGTGGCGGAACTGGCGAGCTGAAGCCCGGTAAACCGGTCGTCACTGCACCGAAGTGACGACCTCTTCCCTTGCTTGCAAGCCAGGTGAAATCCGAAACCCGCACTCAGCCCATGCTGAATGATGAGGATCCTGCGGAAGGCACGGCAACTCTTCATGTCCGGTTAACCGGCTGCACAGACTGATCATGCCCGCGTGATGCCTTGAGTCATGGCATCGGAAACCTGTTGTATTCCAGAGGCTCTTCGAAAAAGCCGGCATCGACTTGCATGTCTTGCCTGTAGTCAACAAGCTGGTGGTTTTCACTACCACTGATCAATGTCAACATCAGACCCATGCTGTACTCGATACCAGGCCTGTATGCATCAACCAGAAACTTGCAGTCTTGCTGCGCCTCATTGGCAGCAGGCCCGAGAACACGCCTGTGTCGCTCGGCCAGCACGCTGTGCATCTCGCGTAGCGCGGCCATGGCAGGAATTTCACCCTCAATGCTGACAATGCTGAAACACTGTTGTCCCTGACGATGAAAGGTGTGCTGCCGGGGGTTTTTTCCGGCGAAGAGTGGTGCATCCTTCAGTGGTCGTGACTCGATTTCGAGAGCGACTGGCGATTCTGGCACAGCCTCATCGGCGGACTGTCCGATGATCATGACGGAACGAGTCTCGGGATCGACACTCAGGACAATGCGCTGCTTCCTGTCGAACAGCAGATATCCCTGCATGCCATCGTCGCTATCGTCGCCAACCTCATCCATGCGCAACATGTCGTCGCTCACCATGGTCCGTGACAGGTAGGGAGCTGCAGCATGCTGGTTTTCGACCCTGTAGACAAGCAGGTCAGCCGCGACCGTGTCAGCCTGTAACTTGCTAACCAGGCAGACCGATAGGAGACAGGACAGGAAGACTA
>JASFFK010000011.1:0-17083 GCA_050124335.1 Chromatiales bacterium
CGAAGATTGGCGGAATAACACCCGACATGTTGAGTTTCAGCGGCAGAAAACTGCTCTGCGCCTGGTACATCTTGCGCCCCTGCTGACGCTTCGCGTAGTTGATCTTGATGCGGCGCTGTCCGCGTTCGACGAAGACGACGAAGGCCGTGATTGCGATCACGCCGATCAGGAGCACGATCAGGACCAGCGGATTCATTTCGCCACTGCTGACACGCTCGAAGGTTGCACCGATTGCCGACGGCAGGCCGGCAACGATGCCCGCGAAGATGATGATCGAGATACCATTGCCGAGGCCACGTTCTGTGATCTGCTCGCCTAGCCACATCAGGAACATCGTGCCTGTGACGAGCGCAACGGTTGCGATGACAACAAAACCGATACCCTGGTTCACAACCACGTTTTCACCGCCTGCCGTCTGCCCCTGCAATGCAATGGCGATACCAACTGACTGGAACACCCCGAGGACGACGGTACCGTAACGCGTGTACTGGGTAATCTTGCGGCGTCCGGCCTCGCCCTCTTTCTTGAGTTGTTCAAGCGAGGGAACGACAGCCGACATCAGCTGCATGATGATGGATGCAGAGATATAGGGCATGATGCCCAGGGCAAAGAGGGACGCACGCTCGAGGGCACCACCCGAGAACATGTTGAACATGTCCAGGATCGTGCCTTCCTGCTGGCTGTAGAGAACGGCAAACGCCGTCGGGTCCACACCGGGAACCGGCACGAATGTACCGATCCGGTAGACGATCAGGGCCCCGAGCAGAAAGAAAATACGCTGACGCAGTTCTTTCAGATGACCGAGATCGCCGAGACCCCCTGTTCCACGGTTTGCCATGCTTCAGCGTTCCCTACTCTTCGACCGAACCGCCGGCCTTCTCGATTGCTTCACGAGCCCCTTTGGAAGCCCTGATGCCCTTGAGAGTTTTGGCCACGCCGATTTCACCTGAGAGAATCACCTTCGCGCGCTTCATACTGCGAGGCAGGATATCTGCATCGTACAGTGCGCTCATGTCGACAACATCGGCATCGACACGGGCGATTTCGGAGAGCGTCACCTCGGCGGTGATGCGCGCCTTTCTGGAATTGAAGCCGACCTTGGGCAGGCGACGCTGCAGCGGCATCTGGCCGCCTTCGAAGCCGACCTTGTGGAAACCGCCTGAACGGGATTTCTGGCCCTTGTGACCACGACCACAGGTCTTGCCAAGTCCGCTGCCGATTCCGCGACCGACACGCTTCCGACTCTTTTGACTGCCTTCAGCAGGCTTGATTGTATTCAGACGCATATCAGGCTTCCTCGACTACCTGGACCATATAGGAGACCTTGTTGACCATGCCACGGGTAGCAGGCGTGTCTTCCACTTCCACTACCTGGTGCATGCGACGCAGGCCGAGACCCGAAACGCATGCCTTGTGCGCCTTCAGGCGACCATGCAGACTGCGTACCAGCTTGACTTTCATCATTTTCTTGTCGCTCATGGGATCACTCCAGAATCTCTTCGACGCTCTTGCCACGCTTGAGTGCGACAGACTCTGCGTTCACCATGCCGGTCAAGCCGTTCATGGTTGCGCGGATGACGTTGATCGGATTGTTGGTGCCGATGCACTTGGCGAGAACATTGTGTACGCCCACAGCCTCGAAAACTGCGCGCATGGCGCCGCCGGCGATGATGCCCGTACCCTCGGATGCGGGCTGCATGTGGACCTTGGCCGCACCGTGACGTCCGTCCAGCGGGTACTGCAATGTGTCACCCTTGAGGCTGATGGATTTCATGTTCTTGCGTGCACTCTCCATAGCTTTCTGGATCGCAATGGGAACCTCGCGGGCCTTGCCCTGGCCAAAGCCGACCTTGCCATTGCCGTCACCGACAACGACGAGAGCAGCAAAACCGAAGATCCGGCCACCCTTGACTGTCTTGGCGACGCGGTTTACGGCAACCAGCTTCTCGATGAGCTCTTCGCTTTCAGCCTGTTGTGCTACAAATTTTGACATTGCGGTTACCCTCAGAAATCCAGACCATTTTCGCGCGCTGCGTCAGCAAGCGCCTTCACTCGACCGTGGTACTTGAAACCGGACCGGTCGAACGCGACCTGATCGATTCCCTTGTCCCTGGCCCTTTCCGCGATTGCCTTGCCGACGACTGCAGCTGCCGAAATATTGCCCGTCGAGCCCTCGAAGCCGCCGCGCAGGCTCTTGTCAACCGTTGATGCAGAGACGATGACCTCTGCCCCGTTGGGCGCGATGACCTGTGCGTAGATGTGACGGGGCGTGCGGAAAATGGTCAGACGATGCCGGCCAACCTCGCGGATCCTGGCACGTGCCTTGCGTGCACGACGCAAACGTGTTTGCTTTTTATCCATCGCCATAACCTCTTATTTCTTCTTCGCCTCTTTACGCAGCACGTATTCATCGCTGTAGCGGACACCCTTGCCCTTGTAGGGCTCCGGCGGACGGTAGGAGCGAATTTCTGCTGCAACCTGACCAACTTTCTGCTTGTCAGAACCGGAGACAACAACCTCTGTGTTAGAGGGTGTTTCAATAGTAATACCCTCTGGTACTTCGTACTCGACAGGGTGCGAGAAACCCAGGTTGAGTGTCAGTTTCTTGCCCTGTGCCTGGGCACGATAACCAACACCAATCAGGTTCAGGCGCTTTTCGAAACCATCGGAACAGCCGACAACCATATTATTGAGCAGTGCACGCGCTGTACCGGCATGCGCCCATGACTGCTTGGTCTCCTCGTTCGGTTTGACACTCAGAATGCCATCCTCGAACTGGACAGTGACGTCCGGGTGCACAGTCATCTCGAGGGTGCCCTTTGAGCCTTTGGTCGTGACGTTCTGGCCGTCGACTTTTACCTCGATGCCGGAAGCAACGGTGATCGGTGATTTTGCAATACGTGACATGACCGACCCCCCTTACGCGACGTAGGCAACGACTTCGCCGCCGTGGCCTGCTTTGCGAGCCGCGCGGTCAGTCATGAGACCTTTTGATGTGGAAATGATGGCAATGCCCAGCCCGTTACGCACTGAAGGAAGTTCATCCTTGTTTTTGTAGATACGCAGACCGGGACGGCTTACGCGCTGGACCAGATCAATGACAGGGGTCCCCTGGAAATACTTGAGCTCGATATTCAGCTCCGGCTTGGGGCCTTCGGTTGACTGATAGCCTGAAATGTAGCCCTCCTCGTGCAGTACGGCAGCAAGTGCCTTTTTCTGCTTCGAAGATGGCATCGTGACAGAAATCTTGTTTCTTGCCTGAGCATTGCGAATACGCGTCAGCATATCCGCAATTGGATCTGACATACTCATTCGAGTCTCCCGGGGTCAGGCCGTCTTCTCGACGCGATACCCAAAAAATTGAACAACCTTCAGATGAAGGCCGCGGATTATACCGGATAACGGCTGGCTATGCCAACCGCTGTCCGCAATGAATTTGATCACTTCCCGGCGCCTGCCGGGAGGTTTTCGCCGGTCGGTTACCAGCTTGCCTTTTTCAGGCCGGGCACATCACCGCGCATTGCCGCTTCACGCAGCTTGTTACGGCAGAGGCCAAACTTGCGGTAGACCGCATGCGGACGCCCGGTCTGGCGGCAACGATTCTGCTGGCGCGAGGGGCTGGCGTCTCGTGGCAGCTGTTGCAGCTTGATGACTGCTTCATCAACCTGCTCCGGCGTGCTGGTACGATCATTGATGATCGCCTTGAGTTGTGCGCGTTTTGCCGCATACTTGCGTGCCGCCTTGGCGCGCTTGGCTTCACGGGCAATCATGCTCTTTTTTGCCATATCCTGATACCGAATTACTTGAACGGAAAGTTGAATGCTTCCAGCAGTGCACGACCTTCTTCGTCGTTCTTTGCCGAAGTCGTGATCGTAATGTCCATACCGCGCAGCGCATCGACCTTGTCGTACTCGATCTCGGGGAAGATGATCTGCTCGCTGACACCCATGCTGTAGTTGCCACGACCGTCGAAGGACTTGCCATTGAGGCCGCGAAAATCGCGGATACGCGGAATGGCGATATTGATCAGTCGATCCAGGAACTCGTACATCTGCTCGCGGCGCAACGTAACCTTGCAGCCAATCGGCCAACCCTCGCGGATCTTGAAGCCGGCTACAGACTTGCGCGCCTTGGTGACGACGGGCTTCTGCCCGGCAATCTTCACCATGTCCTCAACAGCATTCTGCAGGATCTTCTTGTCGCCAACGGCCTCACCGACACCCATGTTGAGGGTGATCTTTTCAATTCGCGGAACAGCCATCACACTCGAGTAGCCGAATTTTTCGACCAGACCCGGAACGACTTTCTCGCGGTAATGCTCTTTCAACCTAGCCATCTCTGTCACTCTGCTTAAACGTCAACGATTTCGCCGTTTGACTTGTAGTAACGCACCTTGCGGCCGTCATCGAGAATCTTGAAACCAACACGATCGGCCTTGTCGGCCAGCGGGTTGTACAGACCGACATTGGAGACGTGAATCGGCATCTCCTTGTCGACAATACCACCGGGCTCACCCTTGTTCGGGTTGGGTTTCATGTGTTTCTTCGCCATATTGACATTCTCGACGACAACACGGTCGCCGACGACGCGAAGAACGGTGCCACGCTTGCCCTTGTCCTTTCCTGCAAGGACGACGACATCGTCACCTTTTCTGATCTTGTTCATTGCCATTTGTATGACCTCACAGCACTTCAGGTGCGAGTGAAATGATCTTCATAAAGTTGCCGGTGCGCAGTTCGCGCGTCACCGGGCCGAAGATACGGGTTCCGATAGGCTGCAGCTGGTTGTTCAGCAACACTGCGGCGTTGCCGTCGAAACGGATTACTGAACCATCCTGGCGACGGACTCCCTTGCGTGTGCGAACAACAACTGCATTGTAGACGTCGCCTTTCTTGACCTTGCCACGCGGAATTGCTTCCTTGACACTCACCTTCACGATGTCGCCAATACCGGCATAGCGGCGATGGGAACCGCCAAGAACCTTGATGCACTGAACACGTCTCGCCCCGCTGTTGTCGGCGACACTCATCATTGTTTGCATCTGAATCATCAGCTTACTCCACGTAATACTGTCACTTAGGCCCGAGCCGGGCGTTCTACGATTTCAACCAGCTGCCAACACTTGTTTTTTGACAGCGGACGGCACAATTCGACAACAACGATATCGCCCTGGCGACATGCATTGTCCTCGTCGTGTGCGTGGACCTTGGTTGAACGCTTGATAAATTTGCCATACAGGGGGTGCTTGACCTGGCGTTCGACAAGAACGGTAATCGTCTTGTCCATCTTGTCACTGACAACACGACCCTGCAGCGTGCGGTTTGTTGGCTGCTTGTCTGTCATGACGCATTACCTTTCTGTTCGTTCATAATTGTCTTGACCCGTGCAATATTCTTGCGAACCTCCTGCATGAGGTGTGGACGAGCCAGTTGCCCGGTTCCCTGCTGCATACGCAGATTGAACTGCTCCTGGAGCAGTTCATGCAGGGTTTCCTGCAGCTCTGCTGTGGATTTGTTACGAAGATCGCTAGATTTCATCAGAGTACCGTCCGCTTGACGAAGGCGGTATCGACAGGCAGCTTGGCAGCGGCAAGCTTGAACGCTTCGCGCGCCAGTTCTTCGGATACGCCTTCAATTTCGTACAACATGCGTCCCGGCTGAATCTGGGCTACCCAGTATTCAACGTTACCCTTACCTTTACCCATCCGCACCTCGAGAGGTTTCTTGGAGATCGGCTTGTCAGGAAAGACGCGGATATAGAGCTTGCCGCCACGCTTGACTGTACGCGTGATTGTACGACGCGCAGATTCAATCTGGCGGGAAGTCAGCCTGCCACGTGTCGTGGCCTTCAGACCGAACTCACCGAAGCTGACCTTGTTGCCCCGCTGGGCAAAGCCACGGTTACGTCCGGTCTGGACCTTGCGGAATTTTGTGCGTTTCGGTTGCAGCATGACTTAGTCCTTCTTGCCACGGCCCTTGCCACGGCCCTTGGGTGATTTCGGCTCTTCTTCAGCTTGCGGCATGCCGGGATAGACCTCGCCCTTGAAGATCCATACCTTGATGCCAAGGATGCCGTAGGTCGTCTGCGCTTCCGCAGTGCCATAATCGATGTCGGCGCGCAGTGTGTGCAGCGGCACGCGACCTTCTCGGTACCACTCGCTGCGGGCAATTTCCGCACCGTTCAGGCGACCGGCGATATTGATCTTGACGCCCTGGGCGCCCAGTCGCATCGCCGTTTGAACCGCGCGCTTCATGGCGCGACGAAACATCACGCGGCGCTCGAGTTGCTGCGCGATGCCGTCTGCGACGAGGGTGGCGTCGAGCTCGGGCTTGCGAATCTCCTCGATGCTGATCTGGACCGGGCAACCCATCCTTTTGGCCACATCTGCACGCAGCGCGTCGATATCTTCGCCTTTCTTCCCGATCACGACACCAGGGCGCGCGGTATGAATGGTGATGTGCGCATTGTTGGCAGGACGATCGATCTGGATACGGCTGACTGAAGCCTGCGCGAGTTTCTTCTTGAGATAGTCGCGCACCTCGAGATCCTGGTTCAGCAAATCGGCGTAGTCGTTGCCGCCTGCATACCAGCGCGAGTTGTGTTCTTTGGTGACTCCGAGACGGAAACCAACCGGATGTACTTTCTGACCCATAATTATTCCTGCCTTAGTCGTCTGCCACAGTCACTGTGATGTGGCTGGTGCGCTTGAGGATACGAGAAGCACGACCCTTGGCACGTGCACGGATCCGCTTGAGTGTCGGACCCTCGTCGACGTAAATCGCCTTGACCTTGAGTTCGTCGATATCGGCACCTTCGTTGTTCTCGGCATTCGCTATCGCGGAATCGAGAACCTTTTTGACCAGCGCAGCGCCTTTCTTCTTGCTGAATGCCAGGACATCCAGCGCCTGCTCGACAGGAAGTCCGCGAATCTGGTCGGCAACCAGGCGGCCTTTCTGGGCAGAGATACGAGCGAAACGATGTTTTGCAACAGCCTGCATGATGATCTCCTGTTACCTTTTCGCCTTCTTGTCGGCAGCGTGGCCGCGGTAGGTCCGCGTCAGGGCGAATTCGCCGAGCTTGTGACCGACCATGTTTTCGTTGACCAGCACGGGAACATGCTGGCGGCCGTTGTGTACTGCAATTGTCAGACCAACCATATCCGGGCTGATCATGGAACGGCGCGACCAGGTTTTGATCGGTCGGCGATCGTTGCTTGCAACAGCAGCTTCCACCTTTTTCATCAGGTGGTGATCGATAAATGGACCTTTGTGAACTGAACGTGGCATATTGCTCTACCTCGAGATTATTTACGGCCGCGGCGACGGACAATCATGTTGTCAGTACGCTTGTTCTTGCGCGTCTTGTAACCCTTGGTCGGCATACCCCAGGGGCTGACGGGATGACGTCCGCCAGAGGTACGACCCTCACCACCACCATGCGGGTGGTCGACCGGGTTCATGGCGACACCGCGAACTGTCGGGCGAATACCGCGCCAGCGCTTGGCGCCCGCCTTGCCGAGTGAACGCAGGTTGTGCTCGCCATTGCTGACTTCGCCGATAACGGCACGGCAGCGGGCCGGAACCTTGCGCATCTCGCCAGAGCGCAGACGCAAGGTGGCATGCTCACCTTCACGTGCGACCAGCTGGACTGACGTCCCTGCACTGCGTGCAAGCTGGGCGCCCTTGCCGGGCTTCATCTCGATGCAGTGAATGACTGAACCGAGAGGAATGTTACGCAGCGGCAGGCAATTGCCTGTGGCGATCGGTGCTTCGCGACCGGATACGACGGTATCGCCAGCCTTCAGACCTTTCGGTGCAATGATGTAGGCACGCTCGCCGTCGACATATTTCAGCAGTGCAATGTAGGCGGTCCTGTTCGGATCGTATTCGATACGCTCTACTGTGGCCGCAATGCCCTCTTTCGCACGCTTGAAATCGATGACACGATAGCGCTGCTTGTGGCCACCGCCACGATGGCGCGTCGTGATGCGACCCTTGTTGTTGCGACCACCGGTCTTCGATTTCTTTTCGACCAGCGGCTCGTAGGGTCCACCCTTGTGCAGATCCGGCGCCGTCACTTTGACGACAAACCGCCGGCCTGCTGATGTTGGTTTAGACTTAATAATTGCCATGATTGGAACCTGTTACTCTTTGCTCACGCACCGGGCATGAGATCAATGTCTTGCCCCTCTTTCAGACGGACATAGGCTTTTCTGGTATCCGAGCGCTTGCCGGGTACCTGGCCAAAACGCTTGTTCTTTCCCTTGATGTTGACGACACGGACATCCTCGACATCGACCTCGAAAAGCATCTCGACGGCGCGGCGAATTTCGGGCTTGGTTGCATCAGGTGCAACGCGGAAAACAACCTGGTTCATTTCACCGGCGGCAGCACTCTTCTCGGAGACGAGCGGTGCTTTGAGCACCTTGAGCAGACGTTCTTTGTTCATACCAGACGCTCCTCGATTTTCTTCAGTGCGCCCGATGTCATGACGATCTTGTCATAGGCGATCAGGCTGGCAGGATCGACATCGGCGTTGTCACGAACATCGATGCTGTAGACATTCCGAGAGGCCAGGATCAGGTTTTCATCAAGGTCTTCGACAACCAGCAGGCCGTCTGTGATGTTCATCTCCCTGAGCTTGCCGACGAGCTCTTTCGTCCTCGGTGCACTGATACTGAAATCATCAACGAGCACCAGCCGCTCCTGGCGAAGAAGCTCGGAGAGGATCGAGCGCATGGCACCACGGTACATCTTGCGGTTGACCTTCTGCGTGTAGTTGCGGGGTTCGGCCGCGAAGGTGACACCACCAGAACGCCAGATCGGGCTGCTTGATGTACCGGAACGGGCGCGGCCCGTGCCCTTCTGACGCCAGGGCTTGATGCCGCCGCCACGGACTGCGGTACGGTTTTTCTGCGCCTTGGTGCCTGCACGCGCTGCGTTGAAGTAGGCCTTGACAACCTGGTGAATCAGCGCCTCGTTGTAGTCGGCACCAAACACCTGGTCGGAGACCTGAAGTGCACTGCCGTTATGTGTCGTGAGATCCATCGTTATCAACCCCTGTTCTTCATCTTGACTGCAGGCGTCACGATGACATCGCCACCCCTGGAACCCGGAATCGAACCCTTGACCAGAATCAGGTTGCGTTCGGTATCGACCCTGATGATCTCGAGGTTCTGCGCCGAGCGCTTGACGTTGCCCATGTGGCCGGCCATTTTCTTGCCTTTGAAAACACGACCCGGGGTCTGACACTGGCCGATCGAGCCCGGCGCACGATGCGACAGCGAGTTACCGTGCGTAGCACGCTGCATACGGAAATTGTGACGCTTGACCACACCTGCGAAACCGGCACCCTTAGTCGTGCCGCGAACATCGACCTTCTGGCCTTCCTCGAACTGCTCAACGGTCAACGTACCACCGACTTCCGGGACTTCCTGTTCGCCGCCCTCAAGGCGGAATTCCCAGAGGCCGCGACCCGCTTCGACACCCGCCTTGGCCAGGTGACCAGCTTCAGGCTTGTTGACGCGCGAGGCCTTTCGCTCGCCGACAGTAACCTGGATCGCCTCGTAACCGTCATTGTCCAGCGTTCGTACGCAGGAAACACGGTTCGGTGTTGCTTCAATCACTGTCACAGGTACTGATGCGCCATCTTCAGTGAAGATGCGAGTCATGCCTGCCTTACGACCTACGATACCCATCGCCATGATCTTTACCTCAATTCAGCTTGATCTGTACGTCCACACCGGCAGCCAGATCCAGCTTCATCAGAGAATCAACCGTTTTGTCACTCGGATCTACGATCTCGAGCAGACGCTTGTGTGTACGGATTTCATACTGATCGCGCGCGTCCTTGTTGACGTGCGGTGAGATCAGTACTGTGAATCGTTCCTTGCGCGTCGGCAGCGGGATCGGTCCCCTGACGACAGAACCGGTGCGCTTCGCGGTTTCCACGATTTCACGCGCCGACTGATCAATCAGACGATGATCGAACGATTTCAGACGGATACGGATTCTCTGACCTGTTGCCATTGTCTTTACTCGATAATCTTGGATACAACACCGGCGCCGACGGTGCGGCCGCCTTCGCGAATCGCGAAACGCAGGCCCTCTTCCATCGCAATCGGTGCAATCAACGTCACAGTCATCTTGATGTTGTCACCAGGCATGACCATCTCGGTGCCTTCCGGCAGTTCGCACGCACCCGTCACATCCGTCGTACGGAAGTAGAACTGCGGACGATAGTTGTTGAAGAACGGCGTGTGACGTCCACCCTCTTCCTTCGTCAGGACATACACCTCGCACTCGAAATGCGTGTGCGGCGTAATCGTGCCCGGCTTCGCCAGGACCTGACCGCGCTCGACCTCGTCACGCTTGGTGCCACGCAGCAGCACGCCAACGTTGTCACCCGCCTCACCCTGGTCCAGCAGCTTGCGGAACATCTCAACACCGGTGCAGGTCGTCGTCGTGGTGTCCTTGATACCAACGATCTCGATCTCTTCGCCAACCTTGATCACTCCACGCTCGACACGACCCGTGACAACCGTGCCGCGACCGGAAATCGAGAACACGTCCTCGATCGGCATCAGGAACGGCTGGTCAATCGCACGCTCAGGCGTCGGAATGTACTCGTCCAGCGCTTCCACCAGCTTGACCACCGACGGCGCACCAATGTCAGAACTGTCGCCTTCCAGCGCCTTCAGCGCCGAACCAACAATGATCGGCGTGTCATCACCCGGAAAATCGTAATCGCTCAGCAGCTCGCGAATCTCCATCTCGACCAGCTCCAGCAGCTCTTCGTCGTCAACCATGTCAGCCTTGTTCATGTACACCAGAATGTACGGAACACCAACCTGGCGCGACAGCAGGATGTGCTCGCGCGTCTGCGGCATGGGACCGTCAGCCGCCGAAACCACCAGGATCGCACCGTCCATCTGCGCCGCTCCCGTGATCATGTTCTTGACGTAGTCCGCGTGTCCCGGGCAGTCAACGTGCGCGTAGTGACGCGTCGGTGACTCGTACTCAACATGCGACGTCGCAATCGTGATACCACGCTCGCGCTCTTCCGGGGCGTTGTCGATCTGGTCGAATGCCTTGATATCGCCACCCCAGGTCTCCGCACAGACTTTTGTCAGCGCAGCTGTCAGCGTTGTCTTGCCGTGGTCAACGTGGCCAATCGTGCCAACATTGACGTGCGGTTTGGTACGTTCGAATTTTTCCTTAGACACTTTACTTGCCCCTCGGCCTGTTCATTTACGTTTAGTCAATACTGTTAGCGATACTGGGCGGCAGCTCGCTGTACCTGACGAACTCCATGGAGTACGTCGCCCTGCCCTGGGTGGCTCCGCGCAACGATGTCGCGTAGCCAAACATCTCTGCCAGCGGCACCTCCGCCCTGACAAGCTTGCCGGCCGGGCTGTCATCCATTCCCTGGACCATTCCCCGGCGGGCATTCAGGTCGCCGATCACATCGCCCATGTTCTCTTCGGGCGTCACTACCTCGACCTTCATAACCGGCTCAAGAATGACCGGCCTTGCTTTCGCCGCGCCTTCCTTGAAGCAGATGGAACCGGCGATCTTGAATGCCTGCTCCGATGAATCCACATCGTGGTACGAACCATCGTAGAGCGTCACTTTCACATCCACGACCGGGTAACCGGCCTTGACGCCGCTCTTCATGGCCTCCTGCACACCCTTGTCTACGGCAGGGATGTACTCCCTTGGTACGACGCCACCGACTACCTCGTTGACGAACTCGTAGCCACTGCCGGGCTCTCCCGGTTCGATGCGCAGGTAGACGTGACCGTATTGACCACGTCCGCCCGATTGCCTGACGAACTTGCCTTCCTGTTCGACGGCCTGGCGTATGGTTTCACGGTAGGCGACCTGCGGATTTCCGACATTCGCCTCGACGTGAAACTCACGCTTCATCCTGTCGACGATGATCTCGAGATGCAGTTCACCCATGCCCGAGATAATCGTCTGTCCCGACTCTTCATCCGTGTGTACACGGAATGAAGGGTCTTCCTGCGCCAGCTTCTGCAGCGCTATGCCCATCTTCTCCTGGTCAGCCTTTGTTCTGGGCTCGACCGCAACCGAGATGACAGGCTCCGGAAAATCCATCTTTTCCAGAATGATCACGTTGTTGATGTCACACAGGGTCTCACCCGTGGTGACATCCTTGAGGCCGACCAGGGCCGCAATATCGCCGGCGCGCACTTCCTTGATCTCCTCGCGCGAATTCGCGTGCATCTGCAGAATTCGCCCGACCCGTTCCTTCTTGCCCTTGACCGGGTTCATGATCGAGTCACCCGACTTGAGGACGCCGGAGTAGACCCTGATAAAAGTCAGTGTTCCGACGAACGGATCCGTCGCGATCTTGAACGCCAGTGCCGCAAAAGGCTCGTCATCCGACGGGTGGCGCTCAGCCAGGGTCTCGTCGGCATCGTCCAGATGCCCCTTGATCGACGGGACATCGGCCGGTGCAGGCATGTAGTCGATGACTGCATCGAGAACCGCCTGAACACCCTTGTTCTTGAAGGCTGACCCGCAGAACATCGGCGTGATCTCGTTCGCCAGTGTTCTCGCCCTGATACCCGCCTTGATCTCGTCCGCCGACAGCTCGCCCTCTTCGAGGTACTTCTCCATGAGTTCCTCGTTGGCCTCGGCTGCCGCCTCGATCATCCGCTCACGCAGATCGTTGCAGGTATCGACCAGCTCTTCGGGGATATCGTGCTCCTCGAACTCGATACCCATGTTCTCGTCCTTCCAGTAGATCGCCTTCATCTTGACCAGATCGACGACCCCCCTGAATTCCTCTTCCGCGCCGATGTTCATCTGCATCGGTACCGGCGTCGCTCCCAGGCGGTCCCTGACCTGCTCGACGACGCGCAGGAAGTTGGCGCCCATGCGGTCCATCTTGTTGACGAACGCGATGCGTGGAACGCCGTACTTGCTGGCCTGCCGCCAGACTGTCTCCGACTGCGGCTCGACGCCACCGACGGCACAAAACACTGCGCAGGCCCCGTCGAGTACACGCAGGGAGCGCTCGACTTCGATGGTAAAATCAACGTGCCCGGGCGTATCGATGATATTGATACGATGTATCGGGTACTGCTGCTCCATGCCGCGCCAGAAGCAGGTCGTTGCAGCCGAGGTAATCGTGATACCCCTCTCCTGCTCCTGCTCCATCCAGTCCATGGTGGCTGCACCATCGTGCACTTCACCAATCTTGTGTGACACCCCCGTGTAGTAGAGGATGCGCTCCGTCGTGGTCGTTTTCCCCGCATCGATGTGGGCCATGATGCCCAGGTTTCGATAGCGCTCGATTGGTGTAGCGCGAGCCACGACTGCTCCCTTGCTCTCTGTTATCCTGCAGGATTACCAGCGGTAATGAGAGAAGGCCTTGTTTGCTTCCGCCATGCGGTGCGTATCTTCACGCTTCTTGACAGCAGAACCACGCTGCTCTGAAGCATCCATGAGCTCGCCGGCCAGGCGCATTGCCATGGATTTTTCGCTGCGCTTGCGCGCGGCGTCGATGATCCAGCGCATCGCCAGCGTATCGCGACGAACGGCACGGACCTCGACCGGAACCTGGTAGGTCGCACCACCGACACGGCGGGACTTGACCTCTACCATCGGGCGGACATTATCCATCGCAGCCTCGAGGGACTCGATCGGATCACCTCCCTTCTTGTCGGCGATCTGATCCAGTGCGCCGTACATGATGCGCTCTGCAACAGACTTCTTGCCGTCCATCATGATCATGTTGACGAACTTCGTCAGCAACACGTTTCCGAACTTCGGATCCGGAAGAATTTCACGGCGAGCAGCTACACGTCTTCTGGCCATACCTATTTACTCTCTGTTGAACCTAATCAGCTCTTGGGGCGCTTGGCGCCGTATTTGGAGCGACCCTGGCGACGGCTTTCGACGCCGGAAGTATCAAGCGTGCCGCGAACGGTGTGGTAACGCACACCCGGCAAGTCCTTGACACGGCCACCGCGGATCAGGATGACACTGTGCTCCTGAAGGTTGTGGCCTTCACCACCGATATAACTGGTGACCTCGTGGCCATTCGTCAGCCGTACACGTGCGACCTTGCGCAGTGCCGAGTTCGGCTTTTTCGGTGTTGTTGTGTAAACACGGGTACAGACACCGCGCTTTTGAGGGCATGCCTCCAGGGCAGGGACATTGCTCTTTGCGACTTTGCGCTTGCGCGGCTTTCGTACTAACTGATTAATCGTTGCCATCTTTAATTTCGTCTCCGTAAAGACGCTGATACATGCATCTGCACGCCTTTCACAAAACGTTAACCGACCCCTGTCCAGCCAGTATTTTGCAATGGCAGACAGCCAGGTCGTTGAAATTTTTGGGGTTTTAACCCACGGCGCATTTTGCGGCACCGTCTTTCCCTACCCTGAATAGCAGTGCAGCGGCGAGAAAGACCGCGAATTCTATGCCTGTTAAGGGACCCTGTCAATGGAAAACTGCGGATAACCTGCCTTCAGTTCCGCTCGACAGCAAAATCAAACGGGACCGCCAGTCGCCGCCCCCGGATAGTCATCCTGACGAGAGCCCTCCACTCCATCCTCTCGAGGGTACAGACCGGAATCATGATCCTTGCTGTGTATGCATCGTCTTCCTGGTGAAAAGCAAAGCGGTTCTGGCCCATCTCCATATTCAGCCCCGTAAGCAGAAGCGAACTCGCCGAGATCTCCCCGTCCGAGTAGTCGATGGTTGCCGTCAGGGGCTCCATCGGCCGTATTCTCTGTTGCGGCTCCAGGGAAAAACGGATCTTGCCTCCCGGAGGATAGTCGTAAAAACAGGGGCCGGCCTGCGGTTCGCACCAAAGCGGTGCAAGAACCTCGTATTCGCCTGCCTCCTGCTGCTGATCGAGAAAACGTCCGACGAGCAGGGCTCCGGCGAACAGCAGGATGACAAGTAGCAGTGCTTTCCAGTTCATGGCGCGCAAGTCTATCATCCCGGCAGATGCAGCGACATGGGACGAGTCAAGGGGGAGAGATCCGGGAAAACCGCGCTATAGAAGTGACGGGAGCGCGCCCGGATGCCGCGGCTGCAGGGATCACGGGGCCTGAGCCGCGAGGCTTCTCACCGGCACTCACGGCTTGCTACCCTGCGTCTGTGGCTGATCTGCAGCGAACTCCACACATAACAAATCCATGACCATGACATCTCTGCCGATCGATCCTTCGACGCTTCCCTCATGGGCCAGGTGGCTGGCACAGGATGCTGATGGCACCTGGTGGGCCTATGAGCACGAACCCAACGAGGGAGCCGTCTCATGGTATGAGAACGAGGTTGGCGATTCGATCAGGCTGTGCAATGGCCTTTCGAACACCGGCTGGCGCAGAACGCTGATGAGGATTCGCTGATGCCCCGGTATCACACGAGCTGGCCAGGCTGCAGCTCGCCCTTGCAATTCAGAAAGAAGGGGTGCTGGTCCTCGAGCCGAAGCGCGGTGAGGTGACCGCCCCACAGGCAACCCGTATCCAGTGCCCAGATGTTGACGCCGGCCATATAGCCCAGTGTTGACCAGTGCCCGAAAACGATTCGGGTAGCCGCTGTTTTTCGTCCCGGGATCATGAACCAGGGCCAGTATTTCGGCGGCTGACTGCCGAGCGGCCCCTTCGCCTTCATCGAAACGCGTCCCTTCTTCGTGCAGTATCGCAGCCGTGTGAATGTGTTCGTGATGAACCGCAGGCGATCATATCCCTCAAGTGACTCCGACCAGCGATCGGGCTTGTCGCCATACATGTTGGCAAGAAAAAGCGCGCAGGCACTGTCATCGCGCAGCACCTCCTCAACCTCTGACGCCATGCGCTGTGCCTGGGCCAGATCCCATGACGGCGATATGGCCGCGTGCACCATGTTGAAATCAAGCTCCTCGTCGCGATACATCAACGGACGATGCCGCAGCCAGTGAACAAGTTCCTCCCGGTCCGGAGCATCCAGGACGGGCCTCAGGCTACTGTGCTTCTTGACGGTCTTGACGCCGGCATCCACGGCCAGGAGGTGCAGGTCATGATTGCCGAGCACGCAGATCGCCCGCTCACCGAGATCTTTCACGAAACGCAATACCTCGAGAGAGCCCGGGCCACGATTGACGAGATCCCCGACAAACCACAAGGTGTCGTGTGTCTCGCTGAAGCCGACGAGATCGAGCAACTTCATGAGCTCGCTGTAACAGCCCTGGATGTCGCCGATAGCGTATGTTGCCAACTCTTTTTCCGTGATGATGCAAATCAGGGGCAAGTATACCCGCCATGTACTTTCTGCATCACCTGCAGATGACGCGAATGCAGGGAACTGCGATCTGATAACATTTTGCAATGCCAAACAGCCAACCACCTGGTCAGAGCAATGAAAGCACGTGTGAAATGGGTCGAGGGAAAAGTGATGGTCGGAGAATCAGGCAGCGGCCATGCTGTTGTCATGGACGGACCGCCTGAAGCCGGAGGTCGCAATCTCGGCCTGCGTCCGATGGAGATGCTGCTGATCGGAATGGGTGGATGCACCGAGTTCGATGTCATGATGATACTCGGCAAGAGCCGTCAGGATGTCACCTCCTGCGAAGTGCAGCTGGAGGCGGAACGCGCCGAAGAAGAACCCAGGGTTTTCACGAAAATCCACGCGCATTTCGTCATCCATGGCAGGAACCTCAGCCGCAAACATGTCGAGCGAGCCATCAGCCTGAGTGCTGAAAAGTTCTGCTCAGCGTCAATCATGCTGGGCAAGACCGCTGACATCACTCACGATTACGAGATCCTCGAAGTATGAAACGCCCGGAAACAGGTTACGGTATGCGGCATGTTGCCCTCTTCGTACGCGACCTCAATGCCTGCGAGGAATTCTATACCAGGCTGCTCGGTTTCGAGGTGGAGTACCGTCCGAACCCGCAGAATGTCTATCTCACCACCGGCAGTGACAACCTGGCACTGCACCAGGCTGCCACCAGTCACCAGCGCGACGAGGCAGCGCAGCGCCTCGATCACATCGGAATCTTCCTGAAATCCAGCGACGACGTTGATCTCTGGTATGACTTCCTTGTCGAGATGAAAGTCCCC
>JASFFK010000012.1:0-16878 GCA_050124335.1 Chromatiales bacterium
CTGCCAATAAAAAGCCGCGATTCGACTCCAGCTTGTCCGTCGAGAGCGACCATGAGACAGACCAGGCGACCACGGCTGCCATCACCAGGAGCCCGATGACCGGGAAATAGCGCAGCATCGGGCTTCGCGGTCCTGACACAGGGGCCTGCATGCCCCAGGTTACATGCTCGAATGTCCAGTAGAGGAGTTTCAACCCGATCACCACACCAATCAGGAGCCCCGCCCACATCGTCCAGCCCGCAGGGGACGAAAACATCGCCGGCGTAAAAAACCCCCCGACTGTGCAGCCACCAGCGAGCGTGGCGCCGAGCCCCATCAGGATACCCCCGCCAGCCCCCCAGACATACTCCAGTGGTGGTGGCCGATTGATTCGAAACTGGCGGGATATCAATGCCGCACTCATTGCCCCGAGAAACAGCACGATATTCATCAGTGAAATCCGGTGCAGGAAGGGATCGGGCAATTCGCTATCGATTCCGAGATAAGGGGCCAGCCCGATGAGACTGTTGAGATGATCGCCCCACAGTTTCAGGCCACCGAACACTCCCCAGAAGAGCCCCTGCTGCATCAAGCCAAGGCAGAGGAGCAGGATCACGACTGCACCGGCATAGGGGGACCAGGACTGCGTGAATGTCCTCCTGATCACGTGTGACGTCAAACTGCTCTGGCTCATCGTTAAGACACGTTCAATCCGCCACGCTAGCGGCAGCGGGTCGGGTTATCAGAATCACTGGCGCCATGAACAAGGAAGGCTCGCACATCTTTCAGCAACTCCTCGTCCGACAGATCGATCAGCTTGTCGGCAACCCTGTTGCCGGCACGCACACTCTCGCGATATTCGCGGGAAGTGTAATAACTGACAGCAGAATTCGTTTTACCTGATTGATCATGCCTGTCAGTATCGAAATAGGCACTCCACTCCGCGATTGTTCTGCTTGCAGGAGAAATCCCTTCCCCTGTCATCTGCTTGTGGCAGTCAGTACAGGTCGTGCGGTAATAAATGCGGCCGCGTCGCCAGTCTCCGTCATCCAGCTCTTCAGCCGGGATGAGACCGTAAGGAAAGAGCAACGCAATTGCCAGAACAGCGATAAGAAACTGAGTTTTGACGATCATGATACAACTCCGGATCGGTTCAGGTTACAGTCAATAATGAGAAAGTCGATAACCGCTCATCGTCCGCGGTCACCCAGGTACAGTCAATAGTGCCACTTTCGGATGCACGGATATAAAACCCGATGTATGGATTGGGTGACATGCCGGCATCGAATGCAGCCCTGAAGACCTCCTTGCCGTTATAAAGACAAATAAACTCCCTGATGAGATTCTTCGGTACGGTATTCCCCTCCTGCGTGGTGCGCCAGCCCGATTCCATATCGTGATCGATTTTGGCGCGGACAAAGACCTCGTCACCTCGCTGGACCTGCTCTGGTAATTTAAGGTAGAGCTTGTTTTTCATCGATCACACCCTGTATGAATTAGCCACAACTACCGGTTCCGGTTGATATCTTGGAAAACCCCTTGCCAACGAAGAAAGCGCCATCATTCATCTCTGCGACAGCGACAACAATCTGGGAGTCCACGAGTCGCACCCGCGTCAGGATTTCGGCCTTTCCGCACTCAGGCGTGAAAGTAAAAGTCGCAACGCCGGGTTCCGGATTTCTCTCCGCGAAGAGATAAACAGCCTTGACATAGTCATCAGGCGTCATCGGACTATCAACAGTCACCTTGATCGGAACGAATTCCGGCTGTCGATAGATCTTCGGCATAGTGACTGTAACAAGCCCGCGCTCCGGCTCGGCATTTCCCGTCAGGAGCGCAATGCTATCCTTCACAGCCGACGGGGTTGCCTTCAGGGAACCTGGTACCAGGATTGCAGACAATCCGGCAAGCATCGCCCTGGAAGAGAGTGCGAGAAAACCGCGCCTGCCCAGCGAACCATGTCTGAATAACATCTCCAGCTGCTCTGCTTCCTTCTTCACTTTTCTAACTCCTCCTCAGCCTGAGTAATAGCCTGAATGCACCGTGACCCAGAATCCCCAAAAGGGTAGCGAGAACAATGAATACTCCTATCCGGTCGAGCCAGGCCGCACTCCCGGTTCCCGGGATGTAGATTCCACCGATGCCGGCAAGGCGCCCCTGCTTGCTGTGACAATCTGCGCAGTTGAGCGACTGGTCGGCCGGTGGCACCATGTGTGAAGCCAGCCACGCCATCTCTGTTTCAACGAAACCATAGGCCCCGCTGAATCTCTTGTTCATCGCCTCGCTGCCGAGGGTCAATGCCTGGTTCCAGTTGAGCGTTTTCCAGTAGCCGTCCTCGCCGACAGTCCGGGGGGTCAGCAGGGTCTTGAATTCCAGGTCGTAGGGTTGCTTGCCACGCATGATTTTGACCGGCCAGATTCTCGAGTCTTCCTCGCCGGGCCCTCCCAGCAGCTGATTGACCTTGACGACCGTTTCGGGATCGATTTCATCGCCAGGGAGCGTGTAAAGGATCGTCCCATTGAACCAGCGATATTCCGGCAGGTTGTCACGTTCCCAGGTGAAGGTGCCTTTCTTGGAATTGTATATCTCGTGACCCGCCTTATCGGTGATCGTATATTGTTCACCCTTCTCGTTGCGCTTGCCTGCCTCGGACCAGTCCCACCACATTTTGCTCGGATAGTCTCCACGCGAGAGTTTCGGAATATGACAGGTCTGGCAGGCAATGGTCCTTGCATGGTGATTGAGTCGTTCATCTTTCTCGTGGGGCTCGCCACCATGGCATGAGCGACAGGTCGTACGCCCCTTGTTCTCACGACCGGCAACTGCAACCTGGTCCTGATCGACTGCCGTTGGCGCATAGCGGCTTCCACCGATCTCGTGCGCATCGCTGACATGGCAGGTCGAGCATGAAAAATTCATGCCGTCGGCATCCATGTGCACATCGACGAAGATGTCCGGATGAACCAGTGAAGGGTCCATGTCACCGTGCTTGACGCCTTTACCGCCCCCACCGGAGAAATGACAGCTCCCGCAGGTCTCACGGCTCGTCTTGCCGACATTTTGTGCGATTTTCTTCAGATTCGGTTTTTTCTTTTCCGGATCAATGAGTCCAAGACGCGTGTAGGTACCCGTCGTATCGTGACAGACAAGGCAGTCGACATGCTCTTCCGATGTGAAATCGAATTCCCCGTCTTCCCAGCCATAACCGATGTGACAGGAAGAGCAGGAATCAATATTCGGCGTGGCCGCCAGACAGAAATTGTTGATTACATGGCGCTTGCCAAGCATCTGGCCTGTTTCGGGATTTTTGAATTCCCAGGTCCAGTGCTTGGACTGGTGGATCTGACGAGCAGCATTCGTGTGGCAACCCAGACAGGCCCTCGTGACATCAGGACCGGTCTCGAAATTCTGTTTCAACTGCTCAAACGCACCATGATCCGCAGTCGATTGCCTGAAATTCTCCTCTTCTTTCGCGACAAGTGGCGAGGAAGCAAGCAATACGAGGGCCATAAATGCCCTCAGGAATGTCGAACTGGCTATCTGTGTCACTTTCACAATACCCTGGGATCGTGGCTGGAACCACGTGCCAGCAACCTGATGCTGACACGCGGGATCCTGTTTACTCTCTTTTGTTGACTCATCGATTACTCGGCCGGGCCAACAACCGGATATTCCTGCTTTTTGAACTCAACGCTTGCCTCAAGGAAATAGAGCTTCAGGTCATCACGTACCATTCTGACCATGTCGTATGCCTCGCCGCTGCGTGACCCGGTTGAGCAGAAGAAAACAATCGGCTTGTCGTCAGGCAGGTTCTCGATTTCATCTTCTATCTGGTCAACGGGCAGAACCCTTGCGGATGCAAATGTTCCATCGGCATCCACTTCACTCTGGTCCCGGACATCGATCAGGTAAACGCTGTCCGGATCCTCCCTGAGCAAACGATTGAATGAGTCAATGGTGAGTATCCCCTCTTCCCCGCCAGTTTCGAGCATGGACGCAGAGGTGTCTCCGTAGGCTTCCTTCCAGGCCGGATAACCTGCCTGGAAGAGGGCCACATTGGTATAACCCATTTCGGCAGCCCTGGCTGCTGACTTGGCGCTCAGGACGCACTTGTACCCACCGCAATAGAAGACCAGCAGTTCTCCCTTGTCGGCCGGCAGTTTGTCAGTCATTTCCTCGAACTGGGTCCATGAGATATTGATGGCTGTCGGTATGGCTCCTTTCTTGAACTTTCGAGCCGGACGGGCATCCACTAGCGTCATCTTCTCGCCCTTGTCGATCAGTTTCTTCAGGTGGCTGGCGCTGATTTCGGGAGGGTTGCCGGCGGCGAGCCAGGCCGGGTAGCCCTCTGCGTAAACCTTGATATTGGTATAGCCGAGTGCTTCTGCGGAAAACGCCGATTTGTGACTCAACGGGCACTTGACCCCGCCACAATAGAAAATCAGTTCCGTCGACTTGTCGCCAGGCAGAAGATTCGTCAGCTTTTCAAACTGCGTATCGGGAATATTCACGGCAGTGACGATGTGGCCCTTGTCGTATTTCCTCGAAGGTCTGGAGTCCACGATCATGACGTCATCCCTGGGGGGAATGACCGCATGCTCGGCGACATATTCGGTATCAACGATTTCCTTGTACCAGCCGGACCGGTCGATCTCTTCAGCCAGCACGTTGACCGGAGCCAACCCCAGGATCAGGACTGGCACCAGCGTGGTCAAAATAGCGATGTATGATTGCTTTTTCATAATAGCTCCCACCTCCATCCGGTTCTTACTCACACCCTGTTTAAAGTAAAGCAACCTGCCCGGATGCCTGCCTTGACCTATATCTACTAAATGTCATATTTCGGGGCGAACCTCCTTATGACCAGTCCATTTCAGGCGCCATAACTGTGCCGCCCCCGGTGCACAGACATTGCATAGAGAATCTCCCGGGAGGCTGGTTATAAGCGGCTTTAATCAGGGAGGAATTGAACGATGTCCGGGGAGCATGGCAGGATCCTGCTCACGTCCGGAAAAGGAACGGGACAGATTGCGTCAGAGAGTCAGCAGCGAGAAGGAGAGGAAAGCAGGAACAACCAGCGTCACAACCAGGTTCATTGTCATCAACGGAATCACTCTTTTCATATCGTCAGCCCGCTTCGCGGCCATGAGGGCTATCGGTGACGCAGCCAGCAAGAGAACGACGGTAAGCACTGCATTCAAAGGCATCACGCCAAGCAGGATCCCGGCAAGAATCGCTGCGGCAGCCGAGAGGTTGAAGAGCATGTATACAATCCCACTGACCTTCGTTCCGTAAAGAATCGGCAAGTTACGACGCCCGTGCTCACGGTCTGCCCGGATATCCGGAAACTGGTTCAGCAACAACAGATTGTTGACCAGAAAAAAGGGGGCCAGGGAAGCAAGCACCATCGTGAGCGTCACCTGCCCTGCCAGCACGTACGCCGTTCCGATGACCATGATCAGGCCGAACCCGGCTCCCGGCATAACCAGGGAGAGGAACGGGCTGCGCGTCATCCATGGCGTATAAAGGGCAACGATCAAAAGCCCGGCCATGCCGGGAAGCAGCAACTCCTGGCCGGTGACAGTAACCAGATAGAGCCCTGCCGCAAGCGTCACCAGCAATGATGCGATACCGAGCAGCAAAACACTCCGCGCCTGTTGCGGATTGTGCGGCAGAGCGCCGCTGCCGCCACTGAAGGGCGTTTTATCCGTCACAGCATCGAGACCGATACGGAAATCGAAGTATTCATTGAGCGCATTGACGCTGACATGGGCCGAGACGGCTGTCAGCAGGATGATGGCGAGCTTTTCCCACTCCATCTCCTGTGTGACCGTGGAAGCGCAGGCAACCCCGAGAAGGACCAGGACCAGGGTCAGCAAGAGGAATGGCACGCGGGCCGAAGCCAGAAGAACGGCTGTCCCTTGCTTGTTCATGTTCTCTCTCCCTGAATGATTCTAATCACTTTGCAGAGTATCTTGCACTCTCCCGCCGGTGCTACAGGGTGCCTGACAGAATCCGGACAGCAGCTGCTGACCATCCGCATCCCGGACTGCTCTTCATGACAAAAAGTGGCTGTACCCATTTATAGCGAACGAGAATTATTCTATGTTCTGCACCTGTTCCCGCATCTGCTCGATCAGCACCTTGAGTTCGACACCGATGGCTGTCATCTGCGCATCGGACGACTTGGATGCCAGCGTGTTGGCCTCCCGGTTGAGCTCCTGCATGAGAAAATCGAGCCGGCGCCCGACGGGTTCCTTGCGCGTCAGGACACGGTCAACCTCTGCGAGGTGTGTCGAGAGACGATCCATCTCCTCGTCGATATCCAGACGCTGGGCCAGCAGTACCATCTCCTGCTCGATACGCGCGGGGTCCATCTCCTCCTTGAGTTCGCCCAGGCGTTCCTCCAGTCGCTGGCGAATCTCCTGAAGCACGACAGGCATCCGTTCCTTCGCCTTTACGACCTGTTCGGCGGCCTGTCTCGTGCGCGTGCTGATCATGCCTGACAGGCTCTCCCCTTCCCGCTCGCGGGTGCTGACCATCTGCTCAAGCGTTGCCTCGAGCGCCTCCAGCGCGGATGCATGCAGAGCCTCGACATCCTGTTTCCTGGGTTCAACGACGCCCGGCCAGCGCAGCACGTCCATCGAGGTTGGTGATTTGACATCGGGCGCATGGATGCTGACCTCGCGCAGGGCATCATGCAGCTGTTTCAGCAACCCGGTATTCACAGAGATTGCCGCCGTCGAAACCGGTGAAGGATTGAAACGCAGGCCTGCCTCGACCTTGCCGCGCCGCAGATGCTTGCCAATCATCTCGCGGACGCGAGGCTCGAGGGCTCGAAACTCCTCTGGCATGCGGACGAAGACCTCGAGATAGCGGTGATTCACGGAACGCATCTCCCACACGAGTTCGCCCGGCTCGATCGCCGATTCGTGACGGGCAAAGGCCGTCATGCTTCTGATCATGTTGACATCCATTAGGCTTGTTCTGCCCGGTATGATAAGTTCCCCGGCCAGTGATTGACACCTGAATTTCCAGAAGAGGCAAAAACACATGAGACCCAGCGGCCGCAAGCCAGACCAGCTAAGGGAGATCCGTATCACCCGAAACTACACGATGCATGCCGAGGGTTCGGTCCTGATCGAGTTTGGCAATACCCGGGTGCTCTGCACTGCCTCGGTTGAGGAGTCTGTGCCGCGCTGGCTCAATGGGCAGGGACGCGGTTGGGTGACAGCGGAGTACGGCATGCTGCCCCGCTCCACGACGGAGCGCATGGGACGCGAAGCAGCGCGTGGCAAGCAGGGAGGCCGCACCATGGAAATTCAGCGTCTGATCGGCCGTTCGCTGCGTGCCGCGATCGATCTCGAGGCGCTTGGCGAGATCATGATCACGCTGGACTGCGACGTGATCCAGGCCGATGGTGGCACACGTACGGCATCGATCTCGGGTGCATGGGTCGCGCTGTATGACGCAATCCGGCACCTCATGAAAGAGGGCCGCCTCAGCAGGGACCCCCTGCTCGCTCCTGTGGCGTCGGTCTCGGTCGGCATCTACGAGGGCACACCGATTGTCGATCTTGACTATGCCGAGGATTCCAGTGCTGAAACCGACATGAACGTTGTCATGAATGCCGAGGGCGGCTTTATCGAGATCCAGGGAACAGCCGAGGCTGCCCCGTTCAGTCATGATGAAATGATCGCGATGCTCGGGCTGGCCGAGAAAGGTATCAGCGAGTTGCTTTCACACCAGAAGGAAGCCGTCGGCGGCTGAACGCGACCAATACCCTCCTGCAGGCCACATGGATCTCCTGTGAGGACAGGAGATCATTCAAGTCTCCTGGTCCTTTTTGAGCATGCCTTTGAGAACGAGATCACTCACAGAGATAATCCCGATCACCTTGCCGCCTTCTTCGACAGGCGCGCGCGTCAGCCTGAAGTGCACGAAGAGGCGTGCGCAGTAGCGAATATCCATGCCGGGATGCACTGTCAGCGCCGGCTTGGTCATGATCTCGTAGATATTGGTCCGTTCGGGTGAACGGTCAACAGCAAGAACGTTACGTGCAATCCCCGACAGTGTCACGATGCCGTACTCGTCATCATCATGGCGCTTGTTGACGATGAGTGTCTTGGTATCCACGTAACGCATCTTTTCGAGTGCGTCGGCAACCGTCGACATGCCCTCAACGATGTCGAAATCGGTCTTCATGACGTCACGTACGCGTATCAATTTCCTGCTCATATCTCTTCCTCGACTTTGCTGCTCAGCTGGCTTATCTGGTGACTCACGCCGACGGCATCCTCGACATCGATCTGTATCGCGATTCCCGTCCCGGGCTTGTTGTCGAACTGGCACTCCTCTGCAATCTTCTCGAGGATAGGCCGACTCATGTGTTCCTCGACGAGCAACATGACAAGGTCACGGCTTGAAGAGAGCGAGAGGCCTAAAAAAGTCGTTTTTTTCTCTGCTCCCTCACCACGAGCCTGCGAAAGTACAGTAGCGCCCGTGGCACCCTGCTCCCGGGCCGCTTCCAGCACCAGGTCCGTGTGTTCGTCTTCGACGAAGACAATGATCAGTTTGAAGTGCATTATGCATCCTCCGAAATTTTACGTTTTCGCCGGGCCTGCCACTCACCAAGCTGGGCATACCCCATGACTGTCATGATTGGAAAAAGACTCGCAAAGGCGATGAGCCCGAAGCCGTCAAGAAGCGGATTGCGCCCCGGCACCGTTGCCGAGAGACCAAGTCCGAGAGCGGCCACCAGAGGCACGGTCACCGTCGATGTTGTCACTCCGCCGGAGTCGTATGCCAGCGCAATGATCGAACGCGGGGCAAAGAGCGTCTGAATGATGACAACAATATAGCCGGCAATGATGTAGAAATGCAGCGGTGTGCCCGTCACGATGCGGAAAGCACCCAGCGAAATACCGACTGCGACACCGATGGCGACCGCGATCCGCAGTCCCCAGGGCTGGATTGCCCCACCCGAGACTTCACTGGCCTTGATGGCAACAGCGATCAGCGAAGGCTCAGCGACAGTGGTCGCGAAACCGATCATGAACGCGAAGATATAGACCCAGTAATAGGCGTACCAGTGTTTCGCCACCTCGTCACCGATTGCGGCGACATCGATCCCGAGAAATGCCGGATCGGTCAGTTGTTGCGCCATGAGCTTGCCGACCGGAAAAAGCGCCTCCTCGAGCCCAAGCAGGAAGAACGCCAGCCCCACGAGCACAAAACCGAAACCGCTCAGCACCCGCTTCAGATGCGGGATCCTTCGCCTGAGCACAAGAAACTGGAAACCGAACAGGATGACCGCTATCGGCAGCACGTCGCGCACGGTTGCAAGGAGCGTATTCGCGATGTCAGTCATCAGGCCCGTCATAACAACATCCCGTAACCCATGACAAAGATCATTGGCGTCAGCGAGGCAAAGGCGATCAGGCCAAAACCATCGATCATGGGATTACGGCCCGAGATACTGCTGGCCAGGCCCACACCAAGCGCGGTCACGAGCGGCACTGTGATTGTGGACGTCGTGACACCACCTGAGTCATAGGCGATACCGATAATCTCCTCGGGCGCAAAGGCCGTCATGATGACCACGCCAAGGTACCCGCCAATGATGAGATACTGCACCGGCCATCCCTTGATAATCCGAAACACCCCGACCAGGATGGCGAATCCGACGGATATGGCCACGGTGAGGCGCAGGCCGAAGGCATAACTCGCGTGCGACTCATCCGAGTTCTCGATCATGCCGCCCTCGACGGCGACAGTCGCTGCCTCGTCTGCCACCGCAATCAGTGCCGGTTCGGCGACAGTCGTCCCGAATCCAAGCATGAAGGCAAAAATGAGCAACCAGAGCAGACTGCCCTTGCGCGCAAAGTCGTAGGCCATGCCCTCACCGATCGGGAAAAGCCCGGTCCGCAGGCCGTGAACAAACAGCGTGAGGCCAAGCACAACCATGAGCACACCGATGAGCATCCTGAAGAGTTCGGGAAAGGGCTGCTGAAGCACGACGAGCTGGAAGAAAACAACGACCAGGACGATCGGCGACAGGTCGCGCACGCTTTCTTTGAGTGCCTTGACGAGTTCCTTCACTGCTCTAGCTGGTATGCCCCGGAGGCCAGAATAACTGGCATAGCATAACAGAGCCCCCCCGGGCGTTAATGACATCCCTCAAGAAACAGAAGCCTTTGTTGCAGGCAAAAAAAACGCCGCCCTTGTGAGGCGGCGCCTTGACTGCAAGTATCTTGAGGATAGTTTAGATATACAGGCAGATATCGCTTTCGCCAGCAAACTCGAAGAATGTAGCTGCACCGCCGTATTCAACGCCTTCACTGATGAAATCACTGTGCTCGAAGCCGAACAGATCGACAGTCATCTGGCATGCGATGAACTCCACCTCGGCCTCCTGGCAGAGGGAACGCAACTCAGGAATGGTTGCCACACCGTTCTTGGCAATGGTCTTCTTCATCAGGGAAGTCGCCAGTGCCTCAAAACCCGGAACGTTTGTCTGGACAATATTCGGAATGTTCCAGTTGATGTCCTGGAACCAGTCGGGACCGAACGGCATCTTCATTGGCATGCCTGGATTGCCGATCGGGCTGACCTGAAGATCGCCGAGATCTTTCTTCAGCAGCTGCAGACCATAAAAGGTGAAGAACACCTGGGTCTCATAGCCGAGTGCAGCTGCCGTGGAAGCCAGAATGAAAGGCGGGTATGCCCAGTCAAGGGTACCTTTCGTAGCGATGATGGCGAGTTTCTTCTGTTCCATCGTATCTTCTCCCCCCTGTTTTCAGGGCAAACCTGTGTGTCTGTTCAGACCTTTTTCATGTAGAAGTGGAACTTGCCGCCTTCCTCAGCCGACTCCAGCAGTTCGTTACCGGTCTGCTTGGCAAATGCTTCGAAGTCCTTCACGGAACCCGGGTCAGTTGCAATGATGTGCAGAACCTTGCCGGCATCCATACCGCCGAGTGCTTTCTTGGCACGCAGGATCGGGAGCGGGCAGTTCAGGCCACTTGCATCGAGTTCGTCATCAAAATCAGCCATTGGATACCTCCGAGAAAAAGGCCAGTTGAGTAACAGACGCAAACTTATATTAGAAAATTAACAGAAACGCAACAGTTGACCATCTCCCCCACATAAGACCTTGCTCGCGTTGACAGCTTCAACCAGTTGAATCACATGCTTTTTCACACGAGTAGCAACAGCCCGATTTAGCCTGGCCATAATGCACGGGAGCGGGTTATTCAGCGCTCGACTGGTTGCTGCATTGCAGCAAGATAGATATCAAATCTGGTGCTTTTCCCCGCGATGGAAAAGGAAGGCGCGTGACCGCCAAGGGCGATGGCTCTGGCAGGCCGCTTGACGACAACGCGATGCCTGCATTGACTGCGGGCCAGTTCGAGCAATCCTGCAGCATCGCTGTCGCTGCCAACCAGGTCGTGGAAAAAACGCATCTCTTTCCTTGCCAGTGCGGATTTGCGACGCTCGGGAAACATGGGATCAAGTGTGATGACGTCGAACGTTTCTTCCTGCGAGTCAAGCCATTCCAGGCTGTCTGCATGGACCAGGCGCATCCTGGAAACGATCTCCCGGAGGTTGACGTCATCCGACTGGAGGGCACGGTTCAGTCCGTCCTGCAGGAGAACATGAACGACGGGCGAACGCTCCACGAGCGTCACATCACACCCCAGTGCAGCCAGTGCAAAAGCGTCACGCCCGAGCCCGGCAGTGAGATCGGCCACGCGCGGTTTCCGCAGCTTTTTCAAACCTACAGCCTGTGCAATGGCCTGCCCCCTGCCTCCTCCGTAAAGCCTTCGATGACGGTTTGCCCCGCCGACAAAATCAACATACAGGGGAGCTGTGCGGGGTTCCTCGAGGGATCGCATCTCGATACGGGTGCTGCCTGCATGCAGCAGATAGCTTGCCGCCCCGTTTTCAGAAAGGAGTGGCAGCCCGGTCAGTTGCTGCAAATCGCGGGCACGGGCCGGGTTGTCTGCAGAGATTGCGATCATGCCGGGATCATGCCACGAACCTGCCTGTTGAGAGCGTCCGCATGTCGGGATCTGCAAAAAACAAACCCCGGAACTGCGCCGGGGTTGCCTGTGGAATGACGCTCAGGGCGATCAGGCAGCAAGCGAACTGATATCGAATCCGTTTTGCGCCCAGCTGATGATGCCGCCACGCAGGTTGACCGCATTGCTGATCCCCTGCTGCTGCAGATAGGCACAGGCGTGGTAGGAACGGGCACCGCTTCGGCAGTAGAGGATGATCTCCCTGTCCTTCGGAAAATCCTGCATCTTGAGCGGAATCAGGTGCATTGCGAGATGTTCGGCTCCGGGCAGAATGCCCTGTCTGACTTCCCCGTCACTGCGGATGTCGTATAGAACGAAATCATCCCCCGCATCCATACGGCGCTTGAGTTCTGCAACATCAATTTCCTGAATCATCATGGTCCGGATTACTCCAAAAACATAGTAATATGGTGCGAAATTATATATTATAGTTCTCTTATATTCAACCCGGAAATACCCGCATGTCTTGTCTGGCAAGGAGTCACAGGGACATGATACATTCCCGGCTTCCCCGGAAAAGGCACTGAAATTCATGGATTTTCTCCCGATCTTCCTGGACATCAAAGAGCAGCAATGTGTTGTGATCGGCGGCGGAGAAGTCGCCACGAGAAAGATCGCCCTGTTGCTGCGCGCCGGCGGCAAGGTGACCGTCATATCGCCGGAACTCAGCGAGGGCGTCGCTCGCATGGTCGAAGCGGGAAAGATCAGCCATGTAAAGAGTCGCTGGCAGGATGAGGACCTGAAGGATTTCCGGCTTGTCATCGCTGCTACGGATGACCACCAGGTCAACACGCGCATTGCCGAACAGGCCAAGGAGTGTGGCAGGCCCGTCAACGTGATCGACGACTCCACGGCCGGCAACTTCATCATGCCGTCGATTATCGACCGCACGCCGGTCCTGGCGGCTGTCTCCACGGGTGGAGCATCGCCGGTGCTGGCCCGCCTCATACGCACACGCCTCGAATCCCTGATTCCCGCTGGCTACGGACGCCTCGCAGAACTCGCGAGAAAATACCGGGACCAGGTCAAGCAGCGTTTCTCGGACCCGAAAGACCGGCGCCGATTCTGGGACAATGCATTGCAGGGCGCTGTCGCAGAGCGCGTCTTCTCGGGTCACATGGAGGAGGCTGAGGCAGTCCTCCGGAACACACTCGCCTCGACGGAACCGAGCAACGGCATGGGCGAGGTGTACCTTGTCGGCGGAGGGCCGGGCGACCCGGACCTGCTCACTTTCCGCGCGCTCCGTTGCATGCAGCAGGCTGACGTGGTGGTCTATGACCGCCTGGTTGCCAAGGCAGTTCTTGACATGACGCGCCGTGATGCAGAACGCATCTATGTCGGCAAGGAACGTGACAACCATGCCATGCGCCAGGAGGACATCAACAGGTTGCTCGCAGACAAGGCAAAGGAAGGCAAACGGGTCGTGCGTCTCAAGGGCGGAGATCCCTTCATCTTCGGCCGCGGAGGCGAAGAGATCGACACACTCGCTGAGGAAGGCGTCCCTTTCCAGGTCATCCCCGGCATCACGGCTGCCTCGGGTTGCGCCTCCTATTCGGGCATTCCGCTCACACACCGTGACTATGCCCAGTCGGTCACTTTCGTCACGGGACATCTCAAGGACAACACCATGAACCTCAACTGGCAGCAGCTCGCCCAGCCGCACCAGACCGTTGTCTTTTACATGGGACTCAAGGGGCTTCCGGTGATCGCCGAACAGTTGCAGGCGCACGGCCGTTCACCGGATACGCCGGCAGCGCTTGTGCAGCAGGGCACGACCCACATGCAGCGCGTTTTCACGGGGACACTCGCCACCCTGCCCGAAATTGTCGAACGCGAAAAACCGGTACCGCCGACGCTGATCATCGTCGGCGAGGTTGTCGAACTGCACGAGAAGCTCTCCTGGTACAATGCACCGCTCGAATCCGATCAGGGGGCAACGAACGAGCCTCCGTCATCACCGGCCTGATTCGAACAGTTCCGGGAACATCTCTGGCATCAATGACGGTGCTTCAACAACAAAAAAGGCGATCGAATGATCGCCTTTTTTTCATGCGGAAAGAAGGATCAGGCTTCTGCCCCCTCCTCTTTCCAGTTGGCGCCCGCTTCCTCGACCATTTTCTTCAGTTCACCGCTGGCGTGGAGTTCCAGTGTGATATCACAACCGCCGACGAGTTCGTGATTGATGTAGAGCTGCGGGAATGTCGGCCAGTCGGCGAAGCGTGGCAGGTTTTCGAAAATCTCCGGATCTGCAAGCACGTTCACATAGGCGAACTTGACGCCGCAATCCTGCAGAGCAGCGGCTGCGCGCGAGGAGAAGCCGCACTGGGGAAACTGGGGAGTGCCCTTCATGTAGAGAATAATCGGGTTACTCTCAACCTGTTCTTTGATGCGATCAAGTACGTCCATCTTGTTTACCTTCTACGTCATTATTGAGGAGTCTAATGACTCTCTAATATGAGGAAGCCTGATCAGGAATTCAACCGGACAGGCTATCGGTGTTTAAATACGGCAGATTACCCTGTCTGCAAAAAATCTGCTCGCCGGATTCCGGTTTCCAGATTATGCGGCGCGGCGACTCACAAGAGACTGTTATCCGACAGGATATCGACCAGGGACGCCCCGTGATGCCCGAGCGCCCTCTCGAGAGCAGGAGCCAGTTCGTCACGTTGCGTCACGCGGATACCCAGTCCTCCACAGCTGTTGGCATAATCAGCGAAATCGGGATTACGCAGCCCTGTCTGCCAGACCTCCCGATTCTCGGCGCGCTGTTCTTTGGAAATCTTGCCCAGCTCACTGTTGTTCAGAAGGATGTGCGTGATATCCATCCCGTAGTGCACGGCCGTTGTGAATTCTGCCATGTACTGTGCAAGACCGCCGTCACCACTGACCGAGATCACCTTGCGCCCGCGCCAGGTTTCGAAATCCTCTGTCGCACACCAGGCACCAAGGGCGGCCGGAAGTGCGAATCCGATTGACCCGAGATAGCCAGACATCAGTATCCTCTGTTGCCGGCACTCGAAATAGCGGCCGAATGAATAGGTGTTGTTTCCCACATCAACGGCAATGACGGCATCGTCCGGACAGACCTCTGACAGCACCTCGAAGATCCAGGCAGAAGCAAGTCCTTTGCCATGATCACGCACTGCCCTGCGCTGTTTCTCCTCGCGCCAGATTTTCCAGCGTTCGGCAACATGCTCGCGCGCATTCCCCTCAGGCTCGAAGTCGTCGAGCTCGGCGTTGAGGCGCTCGGCTGTGACACCAATCTCTCCCCAGACGGGGAGATCGACAGAATGAAATTTACCCAGCGTCATGCGGTCGAAGTCGACCTGGATGATCGGCTTCTTTTCGGTGATGCCCGTATGGTTGGAAAAGGAGGCGCCGAAGACGATCAGCAGGTCCGCCTCGTTCATGAACCAGCTTGCGACAGGGGTACCGCTGCGTCCAAGCACGCCGGCGGCAAGCGGATGATGATCCGATATCTGTCCTTTCGCCTTGAAGGTTGTCAGGACTGGCGCATCAATGGTGTCGGCCAGCGTGATGACGGCGTCCATACTCTCGCGTGCGCCATAACCCGCAATAATGACCGGGCGTTTTGCCTCGCGGATACGCTCGATGACCTCCCCGATCACCTCCTCATCCGGATGAATCACCCCGGAACTGACACGGCCCCCGGGGCCGGAGGCTTCGGCAGTCTCGTCGACGGAAATATTCTGCACCTCGTCCGGGAAGATCAGGTGCGCAACATCTCGCTGCACTGTCGCATTCTTCAGCGCCAGCGTCATGAGTTCAGCGTGCCTGCTGTTTGGCAAGACTGTCTGGCTGAATGCCGTCACGGGCGCAAAGGCATCGGCCAGGTCGATTTCCTGGAATGCTCCGGGGCCAAAGACCTGGGTGTTCACCTGCCCGGTCAGGGCCAGCAGGGGTGCCCTGTCGACCTTTGCATCCCAGAGCCCTGTCATGAGATTGGTGGCTCCCGGACCGGCGATCGACATGCAGGCAGCCGGCATGCCACTCAGCTTGGCATAGCCGGAGCAGGCAAAGGAAGCGGCACCCTCGTGACGGATACCGATGTAAGTCATGTTGCCTTTCTCCTCCTCGACGCGAAAAGCATCGGCAAGGCCGAGATTCGAATGCCCCACCATGCCGAAGACGCGTTTCACACCCCAGTTGACCATCGTCTCTGCCATGAGACTGGAAACAGTTCGCTTCTGTTCTCTCTGCTCCCTGACTTCCACATAGACCCCGTCGTCGCGCTCCTCGATGGGATATGTCGATACACCGTCGTCGTGCGAACCGGGTGACTTGCCGGTCAGCGGGTGAAAGTCCCATCCATGCCAGGGACAGCGCAGCCAGCACGCGTCGCTCTTGTCATCGCATTCTATTGAACCTTCACCGAGTGGCCCGCCCTGGTGCGGGCATGCATTGGCAAGCGCAGCGTACCTGCCGTCGAAACGAACGAGTGCAATACTCGCGCTTCCAGCCTGGATCGAGCGGACCTCTTTCTCCTGCATCTCGCCAATGCCGGCGACCCTGTACCAGACACGCTCCATGCCCTCGGAGGCGTCGAGTTCGTCAGTGGTGATCTTCTTGTGGCTGCCATCGCATAGCGGAGGATTCTGCGTGCGCTTGCACTGGCAGAAGAAATACTTGCCCTCTTTTTCTGCCGTCCACGCCAGCGGCGTGAAATCCGTGCCTGCGTGGGAACCGTCACACAGGGGCTGATTCTTCGAGCGTCCACAGGTACACCAGTAGACGGTTTCACCCTCCTCGAGTTCGAGTGGTGCGGGCGAAAGGGCGGGTATTCTGGCTTCTGACATCT
>JASFFK010000013.1:0-16811 GCA_050124335.1 Chromatiales bacterium
TGCGGGAGAACGGCTTCAAGGGAGCGCTATACCCGGTCAACCCGAAGCATCGCAAAATCCAGGGGTTGCAGGCCTATGCCTCGCTCTCGGAGATCGATCATCCGGTCGACCTTGCCGTGATCGCGATTCCCCCCGCCGCTGTTTCCGGCGTCATGCACGAATGCGGCGAGCACGGCGTCGGTGCCGTGGTCGTGATCTCGGCAGGCTTTGCTGAAACCGGTCCGGCAGGACTGGCACTGCAGCACGAGATCGTCGATATCGCACGTACCTATGACATACCGCTCGTCGGCCCCAACTGCCTCGGCATCGTGCGTCCACGTATCGGCCTCAACGCCACCTTCGCCAAAAGCCCGGCCAGGAGTGGACAGGTAGCGCTGGTCGCACAGTCCGGTGCGTTCTGCACGGCATTGCTCGACTGGGCAGACAGCCAGGGGTTCGGCTTCTCGGCTGTCGCTTCGCTTGGAGCCACTGCCGATGTCGGCTTCGGTGATGTGCTCGACTACCTCGCAGTCGACAACGAGACACGCAGCATCCTGCTCTACATCGAGGGCGTAACCAATGCCCGTTCCTTCCTCAGCGGCCTGCGTGTCGCGGCGAGGCTGAAACCGGTTATCGTGGTCAAATCGGGCAGGAATGATTCGGGGACCCGCGCCGCCATCTCCCACACGGGGGCGCTTGCGGGCGGCGACCATGTCTTCGATGCGGCCATCGAGCGCGCCGGCGCTGTACGCGTGAAGTCGGTCGCCCAGCTCTTCGCAGCAGCGCAGGTCCTGGCCTCGGGCACCCGTGTCGAGGGTTCGCGACTTGCGATCATCACGAATGGTGGCGGACCGGGCGTCATGGCCGCTGACAGGGCGCAGGAACTCGAGGTGCCACTGGCGGAACTCTCGGCTGCCACGCACGACAAGCTCAGGGAGGTGTTACCGCCCTACTGGTCACATTCGAACCCGATCGACATTCTCGGCGACGCCCCGCCGGAACGCTATTTCAAGACCGCTGAAATCATCCTGGCCGACCGGAATGTCGACGGGATTCTGGTCCTGCTGACGCCGCAGGCCATGACTGACCCGAGCGGTTGTGCACGGGCCATCGTCGAGGCCAGGGGAAAAAACAGCAAGCCGGTGATGGCCTGCTGGATGGGCGAGAAACTGGTCGATGAGGGACGCGCCATTCTCTCCGCGGCCGGCATCCCGCACTTTCGCAGTCCCGAAGCCGGCGTCGAGGCCTTTGGCTACCTCGCCTGCTACCGGCGCAACCAGAAAGCGCTGCTGCAGGCACCCGGCCCCCTGTCTCATGACCGCCAGCCCGACGTGGTTGGCGCACGCCTGATCATCGAGAACGCCCTGAGCGAGGGCCGCCAGACGCTGAACAATGCGGAAGCGAAAGCGATTCTCAAGGCATTCCGCATCCCGGCCTCGCCCAGTGTCAATGCAGACTCCGCGGCAGAAGCGCTGATTGCCGCGGAGGGCCTCGGTCTCCCTGTTGCAATGAAAATCAACTCGCCGGATATCACGCACAAGTCCGATGTCGGCGGTGTTCGGCTCAACATCCGCGAACCCCAGACAGTGCGCACGGCTTTTCGCGAGATGGTCGACAACGTCAGGACACAGTTGCCGGACGCGCGTATAGATGGTGTCACCATCGAGCCGATGATTGACAAGCCGCATGCACGCGAACTCATCATCGGCCTCTCGAATGACGACGTATTCGGTCCTGTCATCAGTTTCGGCATGGGCGGCACCGCCGTCGAAATCCTCGGCGACACTCGTGTCGCCCTGCCGCCGCTGAATGAATACCTCAGCAAACAGCTGATCACCAGCACCCATGCCTGGAAAATGCTGGGTGCCTTTCGCGACCTGCCTCCAGCCAACCTCGAACCGCTGATGAGAGTGCTACAGCATGTCTCGGAGATCGCCTGCGAGCTGCCGGAAATCCAGGAGATGGATATCAACCCGGTCATGCTTGACGAGAAAGACATCATCGCCGTCGATGCCCGGATGAGCGTTCGGGCACCCAGGGCAAGTACGGCCCGCTATGGCCACATGGCGATCCATCCCTATCCTTCCGAACTCGCCTCGACCTGGCAACTCGCCGATGGCACGGATATCACCATAAGGCCGATCCGTCCCGAAGATGCCAATCTCGAGCAGGACTTCGTCGTCAATCTCTCCCCGGAGAGCAAGTATTTCCGTTTCATGCAGAGCCTCGACAGACTGACACCGATGATGCTCGCACGCTTTACCCAGATCGACTACGACCGGGAGATGGCCCTGATCGCCGTGATTCGCGACGAGCAGTCAAACGCGCAATTCATCGGTGTCGCCCGCTATGTCACGAACCCGGACAGGGAGTCCTGCGAATTCGCCCTCACCGTCACAGACACCTGGCAGCGCCACGGGATCGGATACGAACTCATGAGGCGACTCATGGCTGTCGCACGTGACCGCGGACTCGATGTGATGACCGGGGAAGTGCTGTCGAACAACCGCAAGATGCTGAAGATGTGCGAAAAACTGGGCTTCAGGATCGCACGCACCAGCGAGGATCCGGAAGTGGTCGAGGTGAGGCGGCATTTGTGAGTGACCGGCCTGTGCTCCGGGTGACGGGGATTCGGCGATACGACACACCATTGCCAAGACCATTACCTAAAGCATGGGCCGGCCATGAGGGCCCGGATGAAAAAAAGCGCCCTGAGGCGCTTTTTTTCATCGTCAGTCACTGACGGTGATCAGGTCGAGAACGAGGAACCGCAACCGCAGGTCGTGGTTGCGTTCGGATTGCGGATGACGAATTGCGCACCCTGCAAGCCCTCGGAGTAGTCGACCTCTGCCCCGGTCAGGTACTGCAGGCTCATCGGGTCGATCAGCAGCTTGACGCCGTCGGTTTCAACCTCGGTGTCGCCATCATTGACGGTTTCATCGAAGGTGAAGCCATACTGGAAACCGGAGCAGCCGCCGCCCTGGATATAGATCCGCAGCATCAGCTCGGGATTACCCTCTTCCTCGATGAGCTCTGCGACCTTGCCTGCCGCAGCAGAGGTGAAGACCAGAGGAGCTTCATCCTGTAGTTGTGCTTCTGCCATTTCAGAATACTCTCGTTTTGCAAACTGGAAATGTAAATACTATCGCTTTTCCGACCATTTTAGTCAAGAATTACCCTGTTTCTCTTCCCTGTATTCCCCGAGCCGGATCATCTCGCCCTCGACCCTGGCCCCCATGGCCATTTCGAGCAGCACGTATTCGACTCTGCCGATGACAACCGCGTTTTCCGCCAGTTCGACACGCTCCGCTGCATGAATATTGCCCTCGATCCTGCCATTGATGATGATATTGGCAACCTTGATATCCCCCTTGATGTGTCCCTTGTCACTGACTGTCAGGGTTGTGCCCTTGCCCTGGCCGAGCACATTGCCATGGATCTCGCCATCGAGATGCAATCCCTGGCTGAAGGCGATATCACCCTTGACGAGGGTCCCGTTGCCAATCACGGTCGTGAAGGCTGACGGCTTGAAATGCTTGTGTCTCTTTTTCATGGCAAGGTCTCCTTGTTGCTTTTCAGCCTGCGTCCCAAAGGTGGTTCTCGGACAGATTCCCGATTGTCTCTGTATCTGTCCTGATGTCAATTTTCACGAGGTCGGGAACGAAACCATCCGGCAGACTGAATTCATCCTCGATCATGTGCAATTGCTTGAACCGGATGCTCCTCTTGCCGCCCTTGTGGCCTGCGAGCTCCAGCAGGTCCAGTTCCTCTTCCTTTTCGTTGCGCTTACCGGAGAGAGCGATCCTGATGGTCGCTGTCACCGGCTCGTTCTGTTCCGGGACGATCGTCACCGTCAGGCTGTATTTGAACTGGCCGGGCTGCTCCAGTTTCGTGACCGAAAACTGCGACATGCGCAACTGCGTCTCCGGTGTCTTGCCGGACGTCACACTCTCGAGCAAGTTCAGTTCTCCCTTGAGCTCGAGATGCTCGCTCTGCAGTTTCGCCAGTTCCTCGCGCAGCCTGTTCGCTGCCTCCCGGTCAACCTGCGCCGAAAGCTCCAGCGAGGCCACCTGCTGACGCAGCTGGTCGCGTTCGCCGCTCACTCTGTCGAGTCGTTCCTCGAGCTCGGCAACCATGAGCGCCGCCTGCCGGTTCTCCCGGACCAGTTGCGTGTCACCGAGGCTGTAGAGCTGCCAGCCGAGATAGACAAGCCCAAAGGTCAGGATAATGGCGATAACCAGCCAGCCCCATGCGTGGCTGCCCGGCTGGACGATGTGCGGACGCGGCAAGTAGATCCGCACCCGCTTGCGCCGAAGACGGCGCTTTTCAGGGAGATAAGGCAACGCTGGTCAGCCCGGCAGTTTCAGGCAAGCCGCACATGAGGTTCATGTTGTGCACCGCCTGTCCAGCCGCACCCTTGACGAGATTGTCGATCGCGGACAGGACGACCAGAGTGTCGCCATCCTGCGGTCGATGGACCGCGATCTGGCACCTGTTGCTGCCCCGCACGTTGCGCGTCTCGGGCAGGGAGCCGGCCGGCATCACGTCGACAAAGGGTTCATCGCGATAACGCTCCTCATAGAGCGACTGCAGGTCGACGTCCCCTGTCACACAGCGCCCGTACAGTGTCGCCAGGATGCCGCGGATCATCGGCACCAGATGCGGAACGAAGGTGAGTCCCGGCTCACCTTTCATGGCCTGGCCGAGCACCTGGCGAATCTCTGGCAGGTGGCGATGGCCTGCAACGCCGTATGCCTTGAAACTTTCTCCGCACTCCGCCATGAGTGTGGCAACGCTCGCGCCACGACCGGCACCGCTGACACCGGACTTGCAGTCCGCAACCAGCGACGAGGTATCGACGATACCCTTTTCGACCAGCGGGAGAAAACCGAGGATGGTCGCCGTCGGGTAGCACCCCGGGTTAGCGACAAGCTGGGCCTTGCGGATAGCCTCACGGTTGACTTCCGGCAGACCGTAGACAGCGTCACTGAGCAGCTGCGGGCATGCATGGGTCATCCCGTACCACTGTTCCCAGACCGAGACATCACGGATGCGGAAATCAGCAGCAAGATCGATGACCTTGACCCCGGCAGCGATCAAACCCGGCACAGACTGCATTGCCGTGCCGTTCGGGGTCGCGAAGAAGACCAGGTCACAACTCCTCAGCAGTGCGTCATCAGGCTCGGTGAACACAAGGTCGACATAACCGCGCAGGCTCGGGAAAAGTCCGGCGACGTCCTTGCCCGCCTCGCCGCGCGATGTCACGCAGGCCACCTCCGCATCGGGATGGTTGGCGAGGATGCGCAACAGTTCGACACCCGTGTAACCGGTGCCACCGACAATACCTATCTTGACCATACTCGTGCCATATCGAAAATCAGGGCAGCCATCATACGAGAAAATGGCGCCGGAACGAAGCTGCAACAGTCACCGGCCTGCTTTTCATTGCAGCGGGCAAATGCAACAATTCGTGCTCGAGCCAAACTGTGACAGGAGAGACGAGATGGGCTGGATTGCATGGATCATTCTCGGCGGTATTGCAGGCGCCATCGCGAAATGGATCATGCCGGGAGAAGGACCCGGGGGATTCATCGTGACTATTCTGATCGGCATCGCCGGCGGGGTGGTTGGAGGCTATATCGGCACTGCACTTGGCTTCGGCCCGGTCAGCGGACTCAACATCCCGAGCCTGCTTCTGGCCATTGGCGGGGCCGTCGTCCTGCTGTTCCTCTACGAGTTGCTGAACAAGAAATAGCGCCCGAACGCCGGAGAAGAGCAAGTCCGGCCATGCCGGGCTGTGTCTGGGACTGGACAGCGTCAGTCGAGGCAGGGCCGGATAATCTCCTTGAGGCTGTAGCGTGGCGACTCGATATCGTCGATAAGCCAGGCGCCGTCACGCCTGACAAGATCAAACCTGAGCCTGACCGGCGTCTCGAAGTTGTTGAAACGCACGAGGACTTTTGCCTCCCTGTCATCGATCGACTGCGTCATCATCACGAAGCCGGTGATGATGGACTCCTGCCCGTCGACGAGCGGCTCGAAATCGATACACTCGAGCACCCAGACGCCCTCATCTTCTGCCCAGCGCTTGAGAAAAGTCGCAAGCGGATCAGTGAAAATCCTGTGAAGGCCGTTTTCGTCACGCTCGAGCACGTCACTTGCAAAACAGACCAGGCAAGGAGAGGCTTCACTCATCAGATCGATAACAGGATCGCCTTCGCCGGGCACCTGTGGATAGAGCTGCCGCACGACAGCTTCCGGGGAGGTTGCGGCAGCGAGGAAGGAGAAGGGTCCCGAAAGCAACAACAGCGTTGTGGCATAGAGGAGTTTCAACATGCGGACTTCTGCGCAGCGCAGGGCAAGCTAGCGCCACCAGGCCCTGAGCAACAGCAGCAGACCGGCACCGGCACCGATCCCGGAGACCATCTGCACCATGGTGGCAGCAAGACCGGCAGGCGGCAGTACCACGAAGAGTGCGGATCCTGTCAGCAGACCGGCTCCCGCGACCGATGCGACCGTGCGACGGTTGGAATCGCGTATCTCCTCGCGAATCTGCTTGAGTTGCTGCGACTGCCACTGCACCCTGAGGCGTCCCTGCTCTGCATCATGCAACAGGCGCCAGGCCATTGCAGGCAATTCAGGGAGCTGCTCGGTTGCTCGCGGCAGGTAGTCACGCGCCCGCTTCAGGAACGCGCGTGGCCCCACCTGTTCTGACATCCAGCGTTCGAGGAATGGCTTGGCCGTGGTCCAGAGATCCAGATCGGGATAGATCTGGCGGCCGAGACCTTCAATATTCAGCAAGGTCTTCTGCAGCAGCACGAGCTGCGGCTGGACCTGCATGTTGAAACGGCGCGCCGTCTGGAACAGGCGCAGAAGGTAATAGCCGAAGGAGATTTCCGAGATCGGCTTGTTGAACACGGGCTCGGAGATGGCACGGATGGCAGCCTCGAACTGGTCGACACGTGTTCCTTCGGGCACCCAGTCCGACTCCAGGTGCAGCTCGGCTATGCGCCTGTAGTCACGATTGAAGAACGCGAGAAAGTTCTCGGCGAGGTAACGCTTGTCACTCTCTGTCAGGGTTCCGATGATGCCGAAGTCAACCGCCATGTAGCGTCCGTCGTCAGCAACGAAAATATTGCCCGGGTGCATGTCGGCATGGAAGAAATTGTCCCGGAACACCTGGGTAAAGAAGATCTCGACACCGCGTTCTCCTAGCATCTGCATGCTGATTCCCTTCTCTTTCAGCACATCGATGCGGCTCACGGGTGTGCCATAGATACGCTCCATGACCATGACATTCGACCGGCAGTAATCCCAGTAGACATCGGGCACGTAGAGCAGCGGGGAGTTCTCGAAATTGCGACGCAGCTGCGAGGCATTGGCTGCCTCGCGCATGAGGTCGAGTTCGTCGAAGATGGTTGTTTCGTACTCCTGGACAACCTCGACGGGACGCAAACGCTTCGCCTCGCTCGAGTAGCGGTCGGCCAGTCGCGCGATCGTGAAAAGCAGGTCGACGTCACGCCGGATAGTCTTCTCGATACCCGGACGAACCACCTTGACGACCACGTCACTGCCATCCTTGAGCTTCGCCGTGTGTACCTGGGCGATCGAGGCCGAGGCCAGCGGCTCCTCATCGAATTCCAGGAAAAGATTCTCGATACGGTCGCCGAGCGCCTTCTCGATCATCAGGCGCGCCGACTTGCCCGGGAAGGGCGGCACCTGGTCCTGCAGTTTTGCAAGTTCCACGGCCACCTCGTCGGGCAGCAGGTCGCGACGCGTCGAGAGGATCTGACCGAACTTGATGAAGATAGGACCGAGGTCCTCGAGTGCGCGGCGGATGCGAACGCCGTAGCCGGGTCGCTTGCCACGCGTGATCCAGTAAAAGGGCGAGAAGTACTTCAGGAAACGGATCGGCCGGAAGAGATGTGCGGCGAGAATGATTTCATCGAGCCCGTGACGCAGCAGCACCCAGGTGATGTGCATGAGTCGCAGCCCCTCGCCGACCCTCATCATTCGCTTTTACCAGCAAGCTGGTTGATGCGTGCCTCGAGGCGCTCAACATCGTCCCGCAGGGTCTCGACCTGCTCACGCCACTCATCGAACTCGAAGCGCGTCGGCAGCAAACGACTCTCCTCGGTCAGGTATTCGCCAAGGTCATCCTGCAGGATACGCACATTACGCCTGCTCCAGGCGACGAGTGCGCGCATGGCATTCCCGGCCTGGTGGGCTGACGCATCACCGGCGATACCCGCGAGGAGTTCCTCCCAGTCGGGATCGAGTGCCGACAGAATGGCACTGAACTCCTGTGCAAGCCGGGTATCGCCGCCGAGCTCGATTCTGCCCTTGAAGACCTGGTCTTCCTTGCGCTCCTGCATGGCGGTCTCGACGAAGTCGAAGGGGGTGCCGCGGATCCAGCCATCGGCCTCATCGCATGCACCGGAAAACAGCTGCACCCTGCCGACGGCATCGGGGACAAAGACCAGCGTCAGATCCCACTCCCGCAAATCGAGTGCAATGCGCTTGCCATGCAGACCGGCCAGCCGCTCGCGGCGAATCGGGTCGAGCGAAAGCAGCCCGTTGATCGCCTGCTCGATACCAAGCAATGCAGCACGCCGTGCCTCCATGTCAGAGCTTGAACCCACGATGCACGGCGACGATACCCCCGGTCAGGTTGTGATAGTCACAGCGCTCGAAACCGGCGGCTTCCATCATCTCCCTGAGCGTCTCCTGGTCCGGATGCATGCGGATCGACTCTGCCAGGTAGCGGTAGCTCTCTGCATCATTGGCGACGATCCTGCCCATGAGCGGCAAGGCCTTGAATGAATAGAAATCATAGAGCTTCTCGAGCGGCTTGCTGGTCGGCTTCGAGAACTCCAGGACCAGGGCGCGGCCGCCGGGCTTGAGCACCCGGTACATCTCGCGCAGCGCCTTCTCCTTGTCAGTGACATTGCGCAGGCCGAAACCGATGGTCACAACGTGAAAGCTGTTGTCAGGAAACGGGATCGACTCGGCATCGATCTGCATGTAGTCAATATTGCCGGCATGGCCCTCGTCGACCATGCGCTTGCGCCCCTCCTCGAGCATTGCGAGGTTGATATCGGACATCACCACCTCGCCCTCGGGACCGACGAGGCCGGCAAAACGCGAGGCAAGATCGCCTGTACCCGAGGCCAGGTCAAGCACCTTCATGCCGGTGCGCACAGCCGCCAGGTCGACAGCGATATGCTTCCAGAGACGGTGGATACCCAGTGACATCAGGTCGTTCATGATGTCGTACCTGCTCGCGACCGAATCGAAGACACTGCGAACACGCTCGGCCTTCTCATCGACATTGACGGTCTGGAAACCGAAATGAGTTGTTTTATCGGACATATCTGCGTCGCCGGGTAAAAGATGGCTACATTATAACCCGCAACCATAAAAAAACCCGTCCACAGGACGGGTCACGCTGTTCAGTTGCCGGGGCAGACGTCAGGAAGGCTCCTTGCGCTTGTGCCCGGCCTTCTCGAGATCCTTCAGGTACTGGTTCCACATGGCGTCATAGTTGCTACCCATGTTGTAGAGCGTCTCCCAGGAATAGATGCCGGTGTTGTGACCATCGTCGAAATAGAGAAGAATCGCGTAGTTGCCGACCGGCTCGAGACGGTCGATGTTGACACTCTCCTTGCCGACCTGCAGCACGCGCTGGTCCTCTGTGTGCCCCTGAACCTCGGCCGAGGGGGAATAGACACGCAGGAATTCGCAGGGCAGCGAGAAAGTCTTGCCGTCGTCGAAGCTGATATCCAGGACGCGCGACTGGCGATGCAGGTTCAATTCTGTCGGCATCGGTTTGGACATGGTGCGTTACCTCGCAACAAAAATCATGGCGCGATTCTACCTGCAACCGGAGCAGGGATTCACGCGGTCGTTGTGCCGGATTTCAGCCGGATTCAGTGCAGCTTGTTGGGAACCGCCAGCGAGAAGGGCGGGATCGGGGCAAGAAACTCCCTGCCCTCGTCATCGATCATTTCGTACTCGCCTTCCATGCTGCCCACGGGTGTATCGAGCATGGCGCCACTGGTGTATCGGAAAGCCTCGCCGGGCTTCAGATAGGGCTGCTCGCCAACCACGCCTTCGCCGGATACCTCCTCGACCTTGCCGTTGGCATCCGTGATCACCCAGTGGCGTCGCAGCAGCTTGGCCGGTTCCCCGCCGGTATTATGGATGGTGATGGTGTAGCTGAAGGCGTACTGGTTTTCCTCGGGAGTCGACTGCGCCTCGATGTAGGCCGTTTCCACCTGGATACTGATGTCGTGCTCGGATTGCATAGTGTCCTGTCCATTCCGCTGTATATTGCCCTCCCGGTGTCTGCACAATGCTCGACGCCGCAAGAGGAGCAAATGATACAATCAGGGCCTCGCTTTTGAAACTCGCAAGAATCCTATGGCAGCAAAACTGAAGGTTGGCGTTGTCGGCGTCGGCTACCTGGGGCGCTTTCATGCGCTGATTTACAGCAGGATGGACAGTGTCGAGCTGGTTGGTGTGAATGACAGCAACCCGGAACAGGCTTCAGCCGTTGCCGCGGAAGCCGGAACCGGATCACTGTCAGTCGCGGAGCTGGTCGAACAGTGCGATGCCGTGAGTATCGTTGTGCCGACCTCGCTGCATCTGGAGATCGCCCGCCCCTTTCTCGAAAAGGGCGTCCACATGCTGCTCGAAAAGCCGATCGAGGCTGATGTTGCAAAAGCGGAAGAGATCGTCAGGCTCGCAAGTGAATCGGGCACCACCCTGCAGATCGGACACCTCGAGCGCTACAATGCAGGGATTCTGGCTCTCGCGGAGCGTATCGAAAATCCCCGCTTCATCGAGGCCCAGCGTATGGGTGGCTTCAAGGCGCGCGCCACCGATGTGGATGTCATCTCGGATCTCATGATCCATGACATCGACATTATCCTCTCCCTGGTCGATTCCGAGCTGGTTTCAATCTCGGCATCCGGCACGTCGGTCCTGACCGACCACATCGATATCGCCAACGCCCGGCTCGAGTTCGCCAACGGTGCAGCCGCCAATGTAACGGCCAGCCGGGTCTCACGCGAGGACAGCCGCCGTATACGCGTGTTCGAACCACAGCATTACCTCTCGCTCGATTTCATCGCACAGCGCCTCGAAACGGCCCGGGCCGTCCCCGTCGAGGGGGCAGAGTGGCCCGAGATTCGCACCGAGGCACTCGATATTGAACCCGTCAAGCCACTCGATGCCGAACTGGCCTCGTTCGTCGACTGCGTTATCCATGGCAGTCAGCCTGTGGTGGACGGCCCGACAGGGCTCCGGGCACTCGAGGTCGCCCTGCAAATCAAGGAGAAGATCGAACAATGAGCAACCAGACCGAAGGCGTTCCCTACCTCGACCTCGCCAGCGAATTCCAGACCTTGCGTGACGACTGGATCGCTGCCATCGACCAGATCGGCAGCAGGGCCGCGTTTATCCTCGGTGATGCGGTTTCGGAATTCCAGCAGGAAGTCGCAGACTATATCGGTTGCCGGCATGCGCTCGGTGTTGCAAACGGCACTGATGCCCTGGTGTTGTCACTGCGTGCGCTCGACATCGGCCCCGGTGACGAAGTCATCACCTCCCCTTTCACCTTCTTCGCCACGGCCGAATCCATCTCGCTGGTCGGCGCGACACCTGTCTTCGCCGATATTGACGACGCCAGCTTCAACATCAGACCTGACAGCGTGAAGGAAAAAATTACCGACAGGACCAAAGCCATCCTGCCGGTACATATCTTCGGCCATCCGGCTGACATGCAGGCGTTGCGCAGTATCGCCAGCGAGCATGGCCTGAGGCTCATCGAGGATGCTGCCCAGGCGTTCGGTGCAAAGGCGGGCGAAGCCGTTGTAGGTTCACTCGGCGATACAGGCTGTTTCAGCTTCTACCCTGCTAAGGTGCTCGGATGCTACGGTGACGGCGGCCTGATCACGACCAGCGACGAAGGCATCTACGAGCACCTGCAGCGACTGCGAAACCACGGCGCCATTGCCGCCTTCACGCACACGGAAATCGGCTACAACAGCCGTCTCGATGCCGTGCAGGCCGCGTTGCTAGCCATCAAGCTGAAAAAAATCGAGGACGACATCGCGAAGCGAGAGCAGGTGGCAGCCTGGTACGACGAACGCCTGGACGGGAGCGATGCCATTCCTCCGGGACGGCCGGCCCGGGGACGCCACGCATTCAACCTCTACACTATCCGGCACCCTCGCCGGAACGCGCTGCGACAGGCACTCGGAGACGCGAAGATCGGCACCAACCAGTGTTACCCGCAGGGCCTCCACCTGCAGCAGGTCTACAGCCATCTGGGCTACCGGCCGGGGGACCTGCCGGTCACGGACCAGCTCTGCAACGAAACGCTGTCACTGCCGATCTTTCCGGGCATGACCGAACAACAGGTCGAAACCGTCTGTGACGTTATTCGGAAAGTCTGAGTCCTGCACAGGATCATTCACCACGAAGAACACGAAGATCACAAAAGGCACATCGTTACAGAAACAGGTAATCGCGAAAAGACCATCGATACTGGATTACTGGTGTTTCCAGAATCGATTGTCCGGATACCTGAAAAACGGAAGACCCTCCCGGTTTCAACATTCTCAAGCCCAGAAAATCACGCAGGCATCCGATACTCCGGGTTGAATTGATATCACTTTGTGTCCTTTGTGCACTTCGTAGTGGAACATTTTCCTTGCAGCGCCTCAGCGTCCAGAGTGACAGGCCATCCTCCGGCTCTCTCAATGAGAATTCTTGTCCAGACTTGAATCAAGAGAGTACTCTTTGGAAAAGGCACCCCATGTGCCCGGGAGTGATTCCTTCGAACCCGAACACGTCAACTGCGAAGTCTGTCTCAGGGTGATTCCTCTCGATGAGGCAAAGAGTGACGAAGCCAGGGACTCTGTCGTGCATTTCTGCGGACTGGAGTGTGACCAACCCCGGGAAGAGCGGCAGAAAGCCCGGGGAAAGGTAGCGTGTCAGCCAGCCTGGCCCGGTTGCGACGGCTGCAGGAAAAAGCGGCGCGCATTGTCATAACGGATCGCGTCAGCCACATCGTCCGGCAACTGCATGAGCCAGCGCTCATGCGCACTCCAGAAGCGTCCGACCTCTTCCCAGCCGGTATCCGCCTGGTCCCAGCTGTCAAGCTGCTGCACCGGCCAGACCGGGTCCGACCCCAGCATCAGCCTGTCGGAAAAATCCATTATGAGGCTGCGCCATTCCGGTTTCAGCGCCCCCTTTTCCTCGTCAAAGATCAGCGACGCGGAATAGCGCCACGGATCGCGCGCGGACAGCTCCCACCAGAGTGACGGGCAAGCCTCGAGTGCACGCCTGACCTCATTCGGCCGCATCGGTGCACCTGCATGTGACAGCAAGAGTCGCGCATCGGGATTGTGACGGCAAAGTCCGATGAGATAGTCGGCGCGGCCGAATTCTACATGTACAAGGAGAGGCGCCTGGTACTTCGCCGAGAGTTTGAGTAATCCGTCGATGACCGGTGTGTCCCATTTCGGGGCAAAGCCCCCGATGAGGTGCAGCTCACCGATACCAATATACTCACCGCTTGCCAGTGCCTTCTCCGAGCGTTCGAGTGTTTCGGTCTGCTGGTACCAGCGGTACCAGTCTGCGCGTGATTCGTAAGGGCCGTACCAGGCGAGTATGCGCTCCGGGTCGAGCTTGCGCAGCTCCTGGACCAGCGGTGGTGGCGTACCGATGATGACCGCGAGCGCGATCTCGTTCTGCCTGAGAATATCCAGCGCCTGTTCGGGTGACGTGACTTCCTGCTGGCTCCACTTGTAGTGCATGTGCACATCACCCCGCGGAGCGGCCGTGGCAGGATGAAACAGGGTGAAGAGAGCGGCAGCAATCGCTGACCGGAAGAGGAATTGCCTGATGGAGACTGACATGCTGTTTGCCCTCGTGAGAAAGGTCATGCCAGTGACTATAGCCGAAGAGTGCCGCCCCCCGGCAACCCCGGAGATCCGGAGGTTGTCGCGACCGCTGTCAGGCAGGCCTGACGAGCGGCGTCTCGACCTCGCGGCGCTTGTCCGGCCCGAGAAGAAGCTCGATCAGCGCAAGCGCAAAATCCATTGCCGTGCCGGGCCCACGCGAGGTCACGATCTTGCCATCGACAACAACGGGATCCTGCAGCACCTTCGTGTTCTCCAGCTCCATGGCATCGATGATGCCGGGATAGGAGGTCGCAGACTTGCCATCGAGCAAGCCGGCATTCGCCAGTACCTTCGGAGCGGCGCAGATCGCCGCGGTGAAGCGTCCGCTTTTCGACATGGAAGTCAGCAGGGCATGGATACGCTCATCCTGATCGAGATGCTCTGCGCCGGGCAGTCCGCCCGGTAATACGATCATGTCGAAATCCTCTTCCATGACATCAGCGAGTAAGGCATCAGGAATCAGCCTGACCCCGCGGCTTGCTGTCACAGGCTGATCGTCCAGGCCGGCTGTGACAACATCGACACCGGCCCTGCGAAGCAGATCGATGACTGTGACGGCCTCGAGTTCTTCACACCCTTGCGCGAGGGGTACCAGGACGCGAGCCATTACTCCTTGTCCTCTTTCTGTTCACCAAGGGGCTGCAGGATGGCCATCGCCTTCAGGATGTTGAGCGCTTCGCTGAGGGCATAATCATCTATCACGAGCGGCTTGGGGGCATCGGCCTGGTCGCCATCACTTCCGTCGCTCTTTTGCGCTTTCTCTTTCTCACCGCCATCCGTTTGATCAGAGTCGCTCTGCTGCTTGTCGTCACCGGAATGACCGTTAGCGAGATGTCCCTCGAGATCCTTCTCCTTGACAAGAATGCTGCTGGAATCGCTCTTCATCGAGACCGATACATTCTCGAGTGTTATATCCGGCACGATGCCTTCGGCCTGGATCGAGCGTCCCCTGGGGGTGTAATAGCGTGCTGTCGTGAGCTTGATGGCAGCATCGTCTGCAACAGGGACGACCGTCTGCACCGACCCCTTGCCAAACGTCTGGGTGCCCATGATGACCGCACGCTTGTGATCCTGGAGTGCGCCGGCAACGATTTCGGAGGCGGAGGCAGACCCCTCGTTGACGAGCACGATGATGGGTGCGCCAGAGAGGATATCCCCCGACTTGGCAGCATACTTGATGCGGGAATCCTCGGTCCGCCCCTCGGTGTAGACGATGAGACCGCCTTCGAGGAAGGCATCGCTTACCGAAACGGCTGCGTTGAGAACCCCGCCCGGGTTGTTTCTGAGATCCAGCACGAGACCACGTATCGGTCCGTCGATCTCCTTGTGCAGCTCCTGCAGCTTGCTCACCATGTCGCGCGCGGTGGCATTCTGGAAGTTTGAGATCCGTATGTAGCCGAACTGCTCGTCGAGCACGCGTGACTTGACGCTCGCGATCTGGATGATGTCGCGGGTAACAGTGATTTCGAGCGGCTTCTTTTCGCCCTCGCGCAGGATCGTCAGCGTGATATCGGTTCCCGGCTTGCCGCGCATCAGGTCGACGGCCTTGTTGAGGGGCATTCCCTTGATGGGCTTGTCATCGAGCTTGATGATCAGGTCGCCGGCCTGCACACCCGCCTTCATTGCCGGGGTATCGTCCATCGGCGCAATAACCTTGACCAGCCCGTTCTCGAGGCTGATCTCGATGCCAAGGCCGCCGAATTCTCCCTGGGTCGACTCCTGCAGTTCGTCGTAATCCTCCTTGACGAGGAAGGCCGAATGGGGATCGAGACTTTCGAGCATGCCGCGGATGGCAGCCTCGACAAGTTCACTGTCATCCACCTGCTCGACATAATTGAGCTTGATGCGGTTATATGCTTCCGCAAAGAGTCGCAGGGTGTCGAGGGGTGTACGCTCGACCTCGTCGGGCAATGGCTCTTCAGCGGGATCGGTATCCGACAGATCCTCATCCGCTGCCGGCTCATCTTCGGGTGCTGCTTCTGCAGGCGAGGCCTGCTCTTCTTCTGGCAGAACCTGTTCAGCCGGCGCGCTGCCATCGGTTTCCCGATCCGTCAGCGGCTCTTCAGCATATAAGGGGACCCACAGGATGAGAGCCAGAAGGCCAGTAATCAGTCTTTTCATCACACTCGTTTATCCAACATTCCTTCCCGAAGGGCGAGTACACCAGCTCAGCGGATTGACCGGGCTGGAGCCCTTGCGGATTGCAAAATAGACGGCGGCATTGCGGCGGCCACCACTCACACCCGCCAGGCTGATCACCTCTCCAGCCTCGACGCTGTCGCCGACTTTCTTCAGCAGACTCTGGTTGTAACCGTAGAGCGTCATGTAGCCGTCTCCATGGTCAACAATAAGCATCAGGCCGTATCCGCGCAACCAGTCGGCAAAGATCACGACCCCGCCATGCACAGCCCTGACATTTGCGCCCTCCCGGGACTCTATCACTATTCCCTCGAGCGTGACGCCGCCTTTCATGCTTTCGCCGAAACGCTGCACCATTCTCCCGGCAACCGGCCATGGCAGTTTGCCCTTGCGCGACTTGAAGGCAATATTGGCAGGCACGGGTGGTGGCACCACTTCGGTCAGCTTGCGCGTCAGCTCCTCGAGCTGTGCAACATCCTGCTTCAGGGTGGCAAGCCGCTTGTCGGCCGATGCGATCTGTTGCTCGCGCTGGTCCAGCGCCTCCTTGCGCAGGTCTCGTGCCTGCTCCACGGAGGCGAGCAACTGCTGCTGCTCGGCACGCAGGCTGTTGAGCCTCGCTTCATCCGAGCGAATCCTCTCCCCCGTCTCGATCAGCGTTCGGTGTGACTCCTGAATACCCGCGATCAGGCCTGCCCTGGCCCGGTTGAGGTAGTCATAGTA
>JASFFK010000014.1:0-16504 GCA_050124335.1 Chromatiales bacterium
GCGTGAGGATGTCGGCAGCAACCCGGAACATCCTGATCTCTGCGGCCGCTGTATCACGAATATCGAGGGTGATGGTGAAGTACGCTTTCACGTCTGAAGGCATCCGGGCGAGACAGAACATGCAGTTCCACACAATGCTGAAAGCCGGTTCAAAATCCGCATGGACATCCATTAAACGGCCCTGCCTCGAGGATTCCCTCGACGCCCTGCAGGCTTGCGGTTTCAATTCAAACAGCGCTCAATCCTGATGATGCGCTTCCTGTGGCTCTCCCTGGCCGTTCTCATTCTCGACCAGGCAACCAAGCTCTGGATCGACAGCAGTTTTACACTCTACGAGCGCGTGCCTGTCATCCCCGGCTTTTTCGATTTGATGCTGGCGTATAACAAGGGTGCAGCCTTCAGTTTCCTGGCAGACCAGGACGGATGGCAGCGCTGGTTCTTCACGGGACTCAAGCTCGTCATCTCGATCGCGCTTTTCATCTGGTTGCGAGTGCTGCCGTCCTCGCACCGCTGGACGGCCTTTGCGATTGCACTTGTGATCGGCGGGGCGATCGGCAACCTGATCGACAGGATCGCCTACGGCCACGTTGTCGATTTTCTGCTTTTTTATATCGACCCGTGGTACTGGCCGGCATTCAACGTGGCTGACAGTGCGATCAGTATCGGCGTTGTCACACTCATCATCACCGAACTCTTCGGTCTCGACAGAAAGGGAGAGACGACATAGAGATGGCGCAATTTTTCCAGATTCATCCGGACAACCCGCAGCAGCGCCTCATCAGGCAGGCAGTTGACGTGGTCCGCAACGGCGGCATTATCGTCTACCCGACTGATTCCGGTTACGCGCTTGGCTGCGACATGAGCAACAAGAGGGCGAAGGACCGGATCCGGCAGATTCGCCGTGTCGATGACAGCCATGTTTTCACGCTGGTGTGTCGTGACCTGTCCGAGATCTCCGCCTATGCGAAGATCAACAACACCTACTACCGCCTGCTGAAATCACTTACACCCGGTCCCTATACGTTTATTTTCAAGGCGACAAAGGAAGTGCCGCGCATGCTGCAAAACCCGAAGCGCAAGAGTATCGGGATCAGGATTCCCGACAACCGGATTGCGCTCGCGCTGCTCGAGGAGCTCGATGCGCCCCTGTCGAGCAGCACGCTGATCATGCCGGGTGATGACATCCCGCTCACGGATCCCTACGAGATGCGCCAGCTGCTCGAACACCAGGTCGACCTCATCATCGACGGCGGCTATTGCGGCATCGATCCGACAACCGTCGTGAACCTCGAGGATGACACCCCGCACGTGTTGCGTGTCGGTCTTGGCGATCCGGCTGTCTTCGAAGAGGAGCAATGATCCGGATTCTCTCCCTGGTGCTGTTGGTCACTGTTGCTCCTCTCCTGTCGGCCGATATCGTCTCGACGCCGTTGACCGCCTTCGAGGGGGATGAGCCCGTGATCCTGATGCATGGTGCTGTTGAGCTGGCATCGAAAAGCAATGCCGGAGACAGGATCGGCAGCCTGTCAGCCCTTGCCTGGGACCAGGACGAGGGCATCCTCCATGCAGCGTCGGACAATGCGCACCTGTATCATTTCAAGCCGGTTTTCGAGGATGGCAAGCTGGTCGCCGTGGACTTCCTGGGCCGCGTTCGCCTTCGTGACACTGACGGTGACAAGCTCAAGGGAAAGGAGAGGGATTCCGAAGGGATGCATGTCATCAATGGCCGCAATGGCATCCGGGGGGATTCCGAGTTGCTCATCGCATTCGAGCAGGAACCGCGAATTGACCGCTTCTCTATCGAGGGCAGGCAGGTCGGTGAAGTCGAGTTGCCGAAAGCGCTGACGAACGTCAAGCACTATCGTGGAGCCAACCATGCGCTCGAGGCCGTGACCTGGCATCCGGACTACGGTGTCATGACCCTGCCGCAACGCCCGCAGGATGATGGTCATTTTCTCTATACCGCCAGCGGCCGGAAATGGCCTTACGAGATGTCGCCACTGCGCGGTAACGAGGTGGTCTCACTCGAAACCATGCCCGACGGGGCCCTGCTGATCATGGAGCGATTGTTTGAGCCCGGGGTTTTTGGCGGAGGCATCATTACCCTGCGCAGGGCAGTCATCGGTGATGAAAGCCTGCAGCTTTCGAACCTGGCCGTGCTCAAGTCGCGCGATGGCTGGATGCTCGAGAACTTCGAAGGGCTCAGCCATCATGAAGACGGGCGCTATTTCATGATCAGCGATAACGATGACAAGGCCGGCAGGCCGACGCTGCTCTACTACTTTTCTTTCAGATGATGTTGCAGCCAGGGCGGCGGCTCTTCATCACAGGAAACAGCTCCGGACTCGGATATGCGCTGACCCGGCATTACCTTGAACAGGACTGGCGCGTTTCCGGCTGCAGCCGCAGGGGATGCGAGGGGCTTGGCGGATTCCTGAGCGACATGCGCTGCGACCTGACTGATTTCGAGGGCATCCCGGTCAGTCTCGAGGACCTGCTCGGAGCCGCCCATAAACTGGATCTCGTGATTCTCAATGCCGGTATTCTTGGCGAAATCCGCGAGATCGCCAAAACGCCCCTGGCGGATATCCAGCGCATCATGGACAGCAATGTCTGGGCGAACAAGGTGATTCTCGACTGGCTGATCCATTCCGGCCTCGAGGTAGCGCAAGTCATCATGATTTCATCGGGTGCATCCGTTCTCGGCAACAGAGGCTGGGGTGGTTACGCCTTGTCCAAGGCTGCGCTCAACATGCTGGCGAAGCTCTATGCCCACGAGATGCCCGATACCCATATCGTGTCACTCGCGCCCGGACTCATCGATTCGGACATGATGTCCTATCTCTGTGAAGAGGCCGACGCCGAGAAGTTTCCGGCACTCAACAGGTTACGAGAGGCTCGCGACAGTGAAGCCATGCAAACACCCGCCGAGGCAGCGGAGAACATTGCATCCGTGGTCGGGCAATTGCGCGAGTTTGAGAGTGGCAGTTTCGTGGATATCCGCCAGATACTTGCTCCGGATCTCTACTCGTCTCTTTACGGGAAATAGCCACTCCAGTGCCGGGCATTGCAGCGCACCGGGAAGCCTGCCTGGTTTCCCTTGTCGCAGGAGCGGCAGCGTGATTACTCTTTGCCGGTTTCGACCATCTCCTTGCGCAGTTTCTCGACGAACGCCGTTGCCTCATCTGCACTGATGCTGCCGTCGGCATTCGCATCCATCTCCTGAAACTGCTTTGCTGCCGGCGCCTGGAACTCTTCGAGGCTGATCTTGCCGTCCTTGTTGCTGTCATAGTGGTGCATGAAAGCATCACCGGCAGCGACCGGCTGCGGGGTCTCGGCCAGTGTGGTTGCTGCAAGTAACAGGGTCAGTAGGGTCGCTGCAATTTTCATCAGGGTTCTCCGTGACAGCGGGCAGTATAGAACAGCACTGCGCAGCAGGCGAGAAAGGCTGATCACTTTGGGTTAGACTATGGCGGCAAATGGAACCGGGTGTTGATATGTCATGAGAGTCCTGTTGCTGTTACTGATACTGGCCCCCTTGTTGTTAGCGGGATGCTCGTCTAGTCCACCCAGGAACGTGAATAATGTCTGCAGCATATTCGACGAAAAAAGTGGCTGGTACGGGGACGCCAAAGATGCCAGCGAGCGCTGGGGAACACCGGTGCATGTTCTGATGGCGATCATCCGTCACGAGTCCTCTTTCCGTGCCGATGCCAAACCGCCGAGAACAGAACTGCTCGGCTTTATTCCCTGGACACGCCCGTCATCCGCCTACGGCTATGCACAGGCTCTCGATACCACCTGGGATGAATACGAGGATGCTGCGGGAGGGTGGTTCGCTGACAGGGATGATTTCGAGGATGCCATCGATTTTGTGGGCTGGTACACCGCTGAATCACACAGGAAACTGGGCATTTCCAAGTGGGATGCGCGCGCCCAGTACCTCGCCTATCACGAGGGGCATGGCGGCTACGCGCGTGGCACCTACAAACGCAAGCGCTGGCTCATGAATACCGCCAACCGTGTCCAGCGCACTGCCAACAACTACGCAGCGCAACTCAAGCGTTGCAGCTGAAGAAGCCGGCGATTTTCATGAATGCAGAGCTTCACCAGGGGGGCGCATGAAGCAGTCGCCGAGTGTCGGCTTTGTCAGCCTGGGCTGTCCGAAAAACCTCGTCGATTCCGAGCGCATCCTGACGCAACTGCGTGCAGAAGGCTACGAGATCTCGCCTGACTACGCCGGCGCCGACCTGGTGATCGTGAACACCTGTGGATTCATCGACGACGCCGTCGAAGAGTCACTCGAGACGATCGGCGAGGCTCTCGAGGAAAACGGCAGGGTCATCGTGACAGGCTGCCTTGGTGTGCGTGAAGACGAGATCCGCGAGACACACCCTGCCGTGCTGGCGGTGACGGGACCACATGCCTACGAAGAGGTGATGGAGCACGTGCACGAGCACCTGCCGGCGCCTCACGACCCGTTCCTGAGCCTGTTGCCACCATCCGGGGTCAAGCTGACCCCGAAACACTATGCCTACCTGAAGATCTCCGAAGGCTGCAATCACCGGTGCAGCTTCTGCATCATTCCACAAATGCGCGGGGATCTCGTCAGCCGCCCCTTCGCCGAGGTCATGCATGAAGCTGAAAACCTCGTTGCCTCCGGTGTTCGAGAACTGCTTGTTGTCTCCCAGGACACCAGCGCCTATGGCGTGGATACCAGGTACAGGCCCGATTTCTGGAAGGGCAGGCCTGTCCAGACACGGATCCGTGCACTGGCGCGCGAACTGGGCCATCTCGAGGCCTGGATCCGGTTGCACTATGTCTATCCCTATCCACACGTGGATGATCTGGTGCCGCTGATGGCCGAGGGCGATATTCTTCCCTACCTTGACATGCCGCTGCAGCATGGCAGCGAGAAAATCCTGCGGCTCATGAAACGGCCGGCTGCAACGGAGAAAGTCCTCGAGCGTATCAGGCAGTGGCGTGGAATCTGTCCTGAACTCACGCTGCGCAGCACCTTCATCGTCGGTTTCCCGGGCGAGACCGAGGAGGATTTTCTTGAACTGCTGGCCTTCCTCGAGGAGGCACAACTCGACCGCGTGGGTTGCTTCACCTATTCACCGGTCGAAGGGGCGGCGGCGAATGATCTGCCGGACCAGGTGCCTCCTGAACTCCAGGAGGAGCGTCGTCAGCGTTTCATGGAGCTGCAGTCACGCATCAGTGCCGGGAAGCTGCAGGCGCGTGTCGGCAGGCAGGAGGTCGTGCTCGTCGACGAGGTGCATGCCGATCACCTGGTCGCGCGCAGCGAGGCCGATGCACCGGAGATCGACGGGAACGTGCTGATCCGCGGTGCCTGGGATCTCGAGCCGGGTGATTTCATCGAGGTCACAGTCACGGGTGCCGGGGAGCATGATCTTTTCGCAGAGATCGAAGCGGAAGAGTGATACCCGAGAACCAGCGGGCACGCATCGATGACAGTAAAAAAAACCGGAGCCATGGCTCCGGTTTTTTTGTCTGTTGGCCTGGTTCTCTCTAGAACGCCGCGCCCGATGGGCGGCCCATTTTCTTGAGAATTGTCGCCAGCGGGCAGAACCCCGTGAAGGAGGACTGCAGCAGGTTGAAACCGACGAATCCGGTCAGCCAGAGCCAGTTGACATTATGGTAGATGGAGAGCAGCACGCTCACGAGAATCACGGTGCCGGCAAAAGCCATGACAATACGATCGATAGACATCATTCACCTCTGTAGATCTGTTACTGTACCCGGCAATTATAGTCCATTGCCGAAAACAAAAACGGGCAAAGAATACAATGATTTGTGACCTCGAACAACACGCCCGGCTGGTCGCGGTGCTTGCCCGCAGGCTGGATCTGGAAGTTTACGAGACGCATATCTCCAGCGTGCTTGTCGGAGGGGGGCGTGCCTGGAAGCTGAAAAAACCCGTGGATCTCGGTTTCCTCGATTTCTCCACACTCGAGAGGCGCAAGCATGCCTGCGAGGAAGAGGTTCGTCTCAACGGGCGTCTCGCGCCCGATGTCTACCAGCGTGTCGCCAGCATCACGGGAAGTATCGAGGATCCTGTCATCGATGGTGATGGCGAGGTTATCGAGTATGCCGTGCAGATGCGGGAGTTCCCTGCCGACAGCCTGCTTGCAGACTGCCCGGAACTCCTCGACGAAGCCCGGATAGACGAGATTGCGGAGCAGGTCGCGCGTTTCCAGCGCGAGGCTGCCGTGGCATCAGCGGCAAGCGGTTATGGTCAGCCGGATGCCGTACTCGCCCCGATGCAGCAAAACTTCGACCAGATCCTCGCACGGATCGATGACCCTGCTGAGAGCGAGCGTCTGCTGGCCATGCAGCAATGGACGCTCACCCGTTTCGAGGCATTGCATGACGATCTTGAACAAAGGGTTGCAGACGGCCGGATACGCGAAGGGCATGGCGACATGCATCTCGGCAATATCGCCATCGAGCACGGGCAGACGATCATCTTCGATGGCATCGAGTTCAACGTGGGCCTTCGCTGGATCGATGTGATCAACGAGGTCGCCTTTCTCATGATGGATCTCGACATGGCGGGACGGCATGACCTCTCGCAACGCTTCCTGAACCGCTGGCTTGCATTCAGCGGTGATTTCAGCGGTCTCAGGCTGCTCACTTTCTACCTCGTCTATCGTGCAATGGTGCGCATGAAAATCGCGGTGCTGCGCCTGCAGCAGCAGCTCGATCAGGACGAGCGCGACAGGATGGAACAGCAGTTCAGGAGCTATCTCGCGCTTGCGGAAGGCTATACCAGGCCGGCATCTCCGGCCGTGCTGCTCATGTCAGGCCCATCGGGTTCGGGCAAGAGTGTCGTGGTGCGCCGGCTCTTTTCCCGTCTCGCGGTGATCCAGCTTGCGTCCGATGTCGAGCGCAAGCGCCTGGCGGGTCTCGACCCGCTCGATCGCTCCGGCTCGGAACCGGGTGGCGGGATTTACACCCGCGACATGGGGCAGAAGACCTATGCCAGGCTGCTGGAACTCTGCCGGGAAGTGGTCGAGGCCGGATATGTGGCTGCAGCCGATGCCACCTTTCTCCGTTGTGAGCAGCGGCGTCCTTTCGGGGAGCTGGCGCAAGAGCTCGATGTGCCGTTTCTGATCCTCGAGATGCAAACACCTGTCGAGCTACTGAAACAACGTATCAGAAAGCGATTGCAGCGCAGTGACGATCCCGCAGAGGCGACAATCGAGGTCCTCGAGATGCAGCTTGCTTCGGCCGAGCCACTGACGCCCGAAGAGTCGAAACAGTCGCTGGTCATATCACCTGAACTTGCCGACAGTGAAGAACTCGCCCCTCTTGTGGCGTCATTGCTTGGGCGCTGACTCCCTGTCACGCTCTTGTGTTTTCTTTCAGTGTGCCACCAGTTGCAATGCCTCTGTCAGTACCTCGGCACCGGCATCTTTCCTGACCGCATTTTCGGATAGAGCGCGTCGCCACTTGCGTGCCCCCGGTTGTCCGTTGAAGAGGCCGAGCATGTGGCGCGTGACATGCGAGGGTTTGCCTCCCTCCTCGCGCAGGTGTGCTTCGAGATAGGGGATCATCATCTCGACGACCTCGGCGCGGGACTTGACCGGGTTCTCGGCGCCGAAGAGACGCCTGTCTGCATCGGCCAGTAACCAGGGGTTGTGATAGGCGGCGCGTCCTATCATGACACCGTCGACCCTGGCGAGTTGCCCTTCCGCCTGATCGAGTGTTTCGACGCCTCCGTTGATGATGATCTCCAGATCGGGAAATTCCTGCTTCAGCCGGTAAACAAAGTCGTACTGTAGCGGAGGAATCTCGCGGTTCTGTTTCGGATTGAGACCCTGCAGCCATGCCTTGCGTGCATGGATGATGAAGATGCGGCAGCCGCTTGAGGCAACCGTACCGATAAAGTGTTCGAGTTCGTGAAAACTCTCCATGTCGTCGATGCCGATACGATGCTTGATCGTCACGGGAACGGATACCGAGTCCAGCATCGCCTTCATGCAGTCGGCGACAAGCAGCGGCGTCGCCATGAGGCAGGCGCCGAATGCGCCATTTTGCACGCGGTCCGAGGGGCAGCCGACATTGAGATTGATTTCGTCATAGCCATGCACTTCTGCGAGCTTCGCGCATCTGGCGAGCGCATCCGGCTCGCTGCCGCCGAGCTGCAGTGCGAGCGGATGCTCTGCCTCGTCGTAATGCAGATGCCGCTCTGCATCGCCAAAGAGCAGTGCCCCGGTCGTGATCATCTCGGTATACAGCAGCGTGTGGCGCGTCAGCTGTCGATGGAAGTAACGGCAGTGCCGATCGGTCCAGTCGAGCATCGGCGCGACGCTGAGCCTGCGGTCGATCATTCGTCGAAAACGCGAATAATACCTGGACTGCCTCGGACGGGCGCCTGATCAGGAGTCTGTGTATGGCGGATAGTCCGAGTAGCCTTTCTCGCCGGGCGTATAGAAGGTGTCCATGTCCGGCATGGCAAGAGGCCTGTCGTTTTGCAGGCGTTCGACCAGATCCGGATTGCTGATGAAGGGGCGCCCGAAGGCGATCAGATCCGCGATTTCCAGTTCCAGATCTTCCTCGGCGCGTTCCTTGTCATAATCTCCGCAGAGAATCACGGCACCACCGAAGCTGTTGCTCATCGACTTCTTGAGTTCACCCGGGATGGCGGGGCCTCCCATGCCGGACATGTCGGCCAGGTGGATATACAGCAGGCCGATCTTCTCGAGTTGCTTCGCCAGGTAGAGATAGGTTTCGTCGATGGCGTCATACTGCGGCATGTCGTTGAACGTGCCATAGGGCGACAGCCGGATGCCGACTTTCTCTTTCCCGATGGCATTGCAACACTCTTTTACAACCTCGAGCACGAAGCGACAGCGTTTCTCGATGCTTCCGCCATAATCGTCGTCACGCCGGTTGGTATGCGGGTGGATGAACTGCTCGAGCAGGTAGCCGTTCGCTGCGTGAATCTCGACGCCGTCACAACCGGCCTCGACAGCATTACGGGCCGCCTGCACATATTCCTGTGCCGTGCTGCGGATATCCTCGAGCGTCATTGCGCGCGCTGGTGTATGCGGTTGCAGGCCATACGCATCTGTATACATCTCGCCCGGCAATTCCACGCTGGATGGCGCGATGACTTCGGCACCTTGCGGCAGGTTGGCCTCATGGGCGACCCGGCCGCAATGCATGAGCTGGACGAAAATGTTGCCGCCGCTGTCATGGACGGACTCTGCGACCTGACGCCAGCCATCGATCTGTGCCTGGCTGTAAATCCCGGGAATGCGCGGGTAGCCAACGCCGTTCGGCGAAGGGGATGTTCCCTCGGCGATGATGAGACCCGCGGAAGCACGCTGGCCATAATAGGTTGCCTGCAAGATACCCGGCGCATTGGTTTTTGCATCGGCACGCGAGCGTGTCAGCGGCGCCATGACAATACGGTTGGCAAGGTGCATGTTGCCGAGATGCAGGGGTTCGAAGAGTTTCATTGGTTGCCTCCGGTGTCTGGCTGTTCCTGTTGCATTCACGAATAGAGCGATCTTAGCAGTTGACGCGGCTGGCACCATCCATCATCTGAACAGGGTTCGGCAGAGACTCAGGCAGAGTCGATGAGCCGCCTGGTCATGTGCAGCCGAACCTGCGGATCCTCGGTCAGCATGTGAAAGAGATGATGCGGCCCCGTGGCCAGTTCGATTCGCTGCTCAAGATCGGGTCTGACTTCGGCGTAGAGATCGAGCAGTTGCGTATCGAAACGCTGCAGCGCATGGCTGAGCGGATCCTTGCGCAGGCGGGAGAGGATCCTGTCTGCTCCGTCCTCGTCAAGATTACCAAGGCAGACATGCACGGCATTGAAGAGCGTCGCCCAGCCGTTGAACCAGAACATCAGGTCGATATCGAAATATTCGCCTGTCTCCTTGCCGGCCAGAACCTGTGCAAGCAGTTCTTTCTCCTTGACGGTTTCTCCCTCGTCCAGCAGTTCCGCTCGCCCGTAACCGTCGATTGTCGAACTCGTCATGAGAACCGGCACATCGGGGTGCCTCGTGAGTACGAAACTCACGTCCTTGAGAATCGGTGCGAGTTCGCCACCCGTGGCAGGATTACGCTTGAGCCGCGAGGAGGGAGCGCTGGACAGCACGCGCACCTGGTGACCGCGCTTTCCGAGTTCCTTGACGAGGCGGGCAAAGACTCCCTTGTGCAACACGTCCATGGAGAAGTTCAGTGCTGTTTGCTTATGCAGCAACGCAAGCTGAATCTGCTTGCAGAAACGGGGTGCAGCCTCGACGATATTCGCGATCTTCGCGACAGGAATGCGCTCCTCCAGCATTCCTTTCCTGTTAACGTGCACTTCCTGGTGGAACTCGTCGAAACTGATCTGCAGGAGCACCTTCGCTTCTGCCCATGAGGCGGGCCGCGATTTCACGGCATCGGCCATCGCCTTGAGGGTCTGCAGAGTCGTCGGCATGTCTGTCGCGAAATCGCCGTTCAGCAGGATCGCAAAGTGCCTGACATGCTGCAGGCTGCGGATCGCGTTGTAGAAATGGTCAAGGTGGTTGGTGAGGTCGCCGCCTGTGAAAAGCACGCTGTCGGTCATGCCGTCGACAAGCTGGTAGATTTTCTCAGGGTCGCTCTGCTTCGGTTTTGGTGGCCGCCAGATAAACATGCAATGACGGCAGGTCTGTGGACATCCCATGCCCGGGATCAGGCCCAGTTTGGCGAACTCCATTTTCCCCGGCGCCGGGTCCGGCAATTCATCCACGAGTTTCAGACGTTCCCTGTCCTCTGTGCCGAGCATGGTGCCGTAGCGCTCGCGCTCGTTCCGCGCAAGGTCGGCATAGGCGACCTTGGTTTCCTTCTTGAAGAGACCCGGTGTTTTCCATGTTGCCATGATCCTGTCGGCAAGCTGCAGCGGATCCTTGTTTGCAGAAGCGAGCAGTCGCAGCAGCTGTTGCTGTTGAACAGGGCCGCCATCCTGCTGTGTCGTCCAGTGGCTGATGTAACCCCTGATGAAATCCTCCGCTGTTTCGGAAAGCAGTAACTGCATGAGGAACTGTTGCGCAGGATTGCGAAACGCAGCGAGCACCCGGGCGCGATAGTTTTCATGCACATTTCGCTGCAGCCATTGCCAGGCACAGAGGTAGCTCATGAGAAAGGCAAGATCGTCCGCGTCTGCGTGGCCCTTCAGCAACTGTCGCATGGCGCCGCCTGTCAGCCGGTTGACCTCGGTTTTGAACCGCTGCCGCATCCGCGGCAGGTAGATTGCGAGCAGATCCTCCTGGTTGACCAATGAGCCTGCTGCCTGACTGGTGGTGGGCATCTCTCTGGCGTTGTCGAAAGTTCTTTTCAGGAGGGTAAAGGTAGCACAGCCATGCCAGTCAGAGCCTGTTCTGTGCGAGGTTTTTCGATGTCAGCAGAACGAGCGCTGCATAAAGCTCCTCTCCGGTCAGATAAAGGACAGGATCTCCTGCTCGATGTTCTCCTTGTCGATAACGGCGTCCTGGGCGACAGGCTTGTCGAACAGCTCGTGAATCAGGGGCGGGATCGGTGTCTGCGCGACCTCCGAGATCGACTTCAGGGCATCGATGTCATGCGTATCCACCTCGCCTGTCAGGGCGTTTGCGATTGTCGGTGAGAACTTGGTCCATTCGGCCGTCGAGTAGACGATGGATTTCAAAGGCTTCTCCCTGCAGGTTTCGTGCGCCTTGAAGCAGGTTGCCGTGTGCGGATCCATCAGGTAACCCTGTTCAAATGTCTCCCGGAGAGTCTTCCTGACTTCCTCGTCGCTCGCATAATCGGCACAGAAAAACGATTGCAGTTGTTCCAGCTCGTCGGCGGTCAGGGAGTAATGCCTCTCGTTGTCGAGTTGCAGCATGAGTTCTTTTGTGCGATCGGGACCGAACAGGTCATGGAGGATGCGCTCGATATTGGAGGATTTCAGGATATCCATGGCCGGTGAGCTTGTCGCGATGACGCTGCGTCCGCGCAGATCATAGGTGCCTTTTCTGATCAGGTCCGTCAGGACATTGTTGCTGTTCGACGAGATGAGGATCTTCTCCACGGGAAGTCCCATTTTCATTGCATAGTAGCCGCCGAGCGCATTGCCGAAGTTGCCGCTCGGCACATTCAGGTAGACCTTGTCGCCGAGCGAGATGGCGCCCTGACGCACCAGCTCGAGGTAGCTGTGGATGTGGTAGATCTGCTGGAAGATGATCCGGCCGAAGTTGACCGAGTTGGCCGCCGAGAGATGGGTCTCCTTCTCCCTGAGCTTGGCACGGAAGGCGTCGGAGGCCAGCAGGGTCTTTAGCGCTGTCTGGGCGTCATCGAAGTCGCCATGGATACCGATGACCTTGAGATTGGGCGCATTCTCGGTGACCATCTGCAACCGCTGGACATCGGAGGTTCCCCCGTCCGGGTAGAGGCAGGCGACCTTCACGTTGGCGCGGTTCTTGAAGGTTTCCAGCGTGGCCGGTCCTGTATCGCCGCTCGTTGCCGCCATGATGAGGTACTGCTCATTGCGTTTCAGCGCAAGGTCTGACAGCACGATCCCGAAAGGCTGCAATGCCATGTCCTTGAAAGCGCGCGTGGGACCATGGTACAGCTCGCTCACATAGAGATCCTCTCTGACCCTGACGACAGGAACAGGGTTTTGCGGGTCATCGAAATTGTCATAGAGTTCCAGCGCTGCATCGATGACATCACCCGCGATATCGATGTCGTAGGCGTCGAGAATCGCTTTGGCAAGCTGCTTGTAGCTGGAATCCATGCTGGACTCCAGGAAGGAAAGGCCGAGTACGGGCAGGGACTCCGGCACGTAAATGCCGCCAAAGGAGGACATGGGACTCAGCATTGCCTCCGAGAAGCTGACCTTCTCCGGGCGCGAGCCGTCATTGCCGCGGGTTTCGATGAATTTCATGGATTGCTGGCCTGATTCTGAACGAGGTCACCTCAATAACGGGCAATTATACCCATGCCACCTTCCGGAAGCATCCGGCGTGATTCTCCCGCCATTTCAACGGCCGGGCAGCCGACATTCAGCCGGTGCGGTTCGAGGATGGGGCAGCTGAATGCTTGACGCACACCCGGGAGCCGATAACATGGCTCCCTGTTTCTTCAATGGAATTCATGCATGCCCCCGCTCAGGCTGTTCCGTGCGCTGCTTTTACTGCTGTCCCTGCTCACCTGCTCGCCACTTGCCGCTGCATCCGCTCCGGACGTGGTCGTCAGTATCAAGCCGCTGCACTCGCTCGTTGCAGGCGTCATGCGGGGCGTGGCCGAGCCTGCGCTCCTGATTTCCGGCAACCAGTCTCCGCACACCTTCACACTGGCTCCTTCCGATGTTCGCCTGATCAAAGGCGCAGAATTGATCGTCTGGGTCGGAGAAACGCTGGAAACGCCGCTGGAAAAGACGATCGCCGCGAACAGTGAGGGTGCGCAGGTGATCGAATTCATGACGCTGCAGGGTCTCACGAGGGCCGGTTTACGTGAGGGCGGGGCATGGGAAGCCCATTCACATCATCATGGAGAGATGCAGGAAGAGCATCGGGAGCATCACAGCCATGCGCGCGAGGATGTACACCTGTGGCTTTCGCCCCTGAATGCCGGTCGACTGGTTGATAGCGTGGCCAGTTCGCTCGCCGATATCGATCCGGAGAATGCGAACACCTACCGACTCAATGCCGCTGCGCTGCACGAGCGTATCGGTCGTCTTGATGCAGAATTGAGATCACAGCTTATGACGGTCAGGGACACGCCCTATATCGTCTTTCACGACGCGTACCAGCTTTTCGAACAACAGTATGGGCTCAACGCCGTCGGTTCTGTCGTCATCAGCCCCGGGCGCATGCCGGGAGCGCGCCGCGTCCACGAGATGCGTGAGCGTCTTGTGCAGTCAGGAGCGAAATGCATATTCAGCGAACCGCAATTCGATCCTGGGCTCATCGCCACGATTGTCGAGGGAACCGCTGTGCGTACCGGCACGCTCGATCCGATTGGCGTGGACCTCGAGCCGGGAGACGATGCCTGGTTCGACCTCATGCGCAACCTTGCCAATGCCCTTGCGGAGTGTCTCGGTGACTGACACATCACCACTCGTCAAGGCGACCGGCATTGACGTCTCACTCGGCGGACGCACAATTCTGGACCAGGTCGACCTGTCGGTGGCGCGCGGTCAGATTGTTACCCTGATCGGACCGAACGGTGCCGGCAAGACCACGCTGGTGCGCGTCATGCTCGGTTTGATTAAACCCGATGCCGGCAGGGTCGAGCGCATGCGAGGAATCACCATCGGCTACATGCCTCAGAAACTTCAGGTTCCCGAGAACCTGCCATTGACAGTACAGCGATTTCTCAAACTGGCGTCTGACAGGGAGGACGCAGGCGGTGAGCAGGTTATCGAGGAACTCGGTATTTCTCACCTGCTTCGGCAGCCGATGCAGAATCTCTCAGGTGGTGAGCATCAGCGAGTCCTGCTGGCACGCGCACTGCTGCGCGAGCCCGATCTGCTCGTGCTCGATGAACCCGTGCAGGGAGTCGATGTGACGGGGCAGTCGGAGCTCTACGCCCTGATCGGGCGCATCCGGGACACTTATGATTGCGGTGTGCTCATGATCTCGCATGACCTGCATCTGGTGATGGCCACCACAGACGACGTCCTGTGTCTCAACGGTCATGTCTGCTGCTCGGGCCATCCGGAGAGTGTCTCAAGGCATCCTGCCTACCTGGAACTCTTCGGTAGCAAGGTCGCCGACAACCTTGCCGTCTATACGCATCACCATGATCATGCCCACGACATCCACGGCAATATCATCGAGAAGCAGGAGCACGACCATGGATGACTTCCTGGTGCGTGCGCTGGCTGCCGGCATCGGCGTCGCGCTTGTCGCGGCACCGCTCGGTGTCTTTGTCGTCTGGCGTCGCATGGCCTACTTCGGTGATACCCTCGCGCATTCTGCCTTGCTTGGTGTCGCGCTCGGCTTTTTGCTGGGAATCAGCCTCAATATTGCTGTCATCAGCGTTTCACTCCTGATCGCATTCCTGCTGCTGGCGCTGCAGAATCGCAAGCAACTGGCGACGGATACGCTGCTCGGTATTCTTGCGCACAGCGCACTGTCGGTCGGTCTCGTGGTCATGGCCTTCCAGCAGGATGTGCGCGTCGACCTGATGGGGTATCTCTTCGGTGACATCCTCGCTGTCACAATTACCGACCTGCTTTGGGTCTGGGGTGGCGGTGTCGTCGTTCTCATGGCGCTCGGTCTCATCTGGCAGCAGTTGCTGGCGATCACTGTTCACGAGGAGCTTGCGCAGGTCGAGGGTGTGCCAGTGTTGCGAACCAGGCTGCTTTTCATGCTGATGATCGCGATGGTGATAGCCGTCTCCATGAAAATTGTCGGCGTGTTGCTGATCACATCGATGATGATTATCCCGGCTGCGGCAGCCCGCCGCTTCAGCAACACGCCTGAACAGATGGCGTTTGTTGCTGCCCTGATCGGCATCCTTGCCGTCGGCCTCGGACTGGCGGGGTCCTGGTTCCAGGACACGCCGGCAGGTCCGTCAATTGTCGTCAGCGCGGCGCTGCTGTTCCTGGTCGTGCAACTGCTGCCTTCCCGGCGCTAGGGTTTCTGCTGCCGGCTAATCCGTCTCGCTGTCATGACGCCTGCTCAATGGCTTGTAGACACGCCCCTCGAAACGCAGAAAACGTGTGAAGAACTCGAACAGCACGAGCCGCGTGGTCTGTACCATCACGACGAGGCCCTCGAGTACGATGACAACCAGGTGGCCCAGGGTGAATACCAGGGCCGTGCCAAGCGGGGAATCAACAAGTGCGAGCAGTTCGCCAATGACCACCGCGAAGGTTGCATGTGCAAGGGCAAAAGCCCCGACCCGGACAAAGGAGAGGGTTGCGACTGCAAGCTGGAAACTGCTTTCGACGAGATTTCCCAATTGCCTGCCAAAACAGCCCCATTTCCCCTCTCTGCACAGGATGATGCTGCCGGCCAGGTACCAGGCAATGGCTGCAGCGGAAAGATACCAGGCAAGTGGAAAAATAATCCCGATGAACGCCGTGGCGTAAAGCAGCAGGATCGGAGCGCTTTCCAGCAGCCAGGTTCGGAAATCCGCTCTCCACCAGGCCTGGATTCCGGAGAAAAGCTGGCCAAGCAGAATAATCGCCACGCCTAGCAACAGGGTGATCACGAGAATCGTGACAGCGTTGTCGAGGGAGTGCCCGAAAGGGGAGGGAATGAGCCCGTGGAGTCCGAATATTTCTCCGAACAGGAATCCGAATCCCGTTGCTGCAAGTCCACAGGCAATGAGTATTCTGGCTGCAGGGTAATGTTTGCCCAGAACCCACCCTGCGAGCGCCAGCACAAGCCCGTGGCCGACATCCGGAAACATGAAACCGAACAGAAATGGCACCAGTATTGCGACAAGAGGTGCCGGATCGATCTCGTGCTGTCCCGGTGATCCCATGAGATCGACAAAGAACCTGAATGGCTTGCTCCAGCCT
>JASFFK010000015.1:0-16209 GCA_050124335.1 Chromatiales bacterium
TCGAAGAGCTGCCCGGCTGCGAGGTCAGCGGCGTGACGGCCGTGATGACATTCGACGGCACCATCGTCGAAGTGCAGGCACATATCGACACTTTCTAGGCCGGAAGAGCTTTTCAGAACATCATGAGAAACAGCCGCTCTCTCCGGTGGGTCCTGGCCCTGGCCCTGCTGCTGTCCTGCCAGGCAGGGGTCTCAGGGCCGGAATCCACACGGGAGCAGGCGAGCGACAGGGATGTCGTGGTTCTCCTGCATGGCCTCGGTCGCAATAACATGGCAATGTGGCTATTGGCGCAGCGTCTGGAGGATGCCGGTTTTCATGTCGAACGTATCGGTTACGGCTCACTGAATGCGTCACCCCGGGAAATTCTCGAGGAGGTCAGCAGTCAGATCGACGATTGTTGCTCCAGTCACTGCAAGACCGTGCACTATGTTGGCCATTCGCTCGGCGGACTCCTGATCCGCGCCTATCTGCAGGAGCGCAGACCGGACAACCTCGGGCGCGTCGTGCTCATGGGGACGCCAAACCAGGGCACGCCGATTGTTGACCGTTTTCGTGACCACTGGTGGATGAAGCTGCTCGGTCCCACGACGAATGCGCTTGGCACCGATGGCGAGAGTTTTCCGAGTTCCCTCGAGCCACCCTGGTACCCGGTCGGCGTCATTGCAGGTGTGGCGAAGTGGGGTTACAACGAACCATGGTTGCCGGGTGCCGATGACGGACTGGTGACGGTCGAGGCGACCAAGCTCGAGGGTATGTCCGATTTCATCGTCATCAGGACAGGGCACGCATTCATGCGCTATGACCCGGAGGTCGCGAGGCAGGCCATCCGTTTTCTGAACGAAGGAAGCTTTGCGCGAGAACAGCAAACGGACCCCACGCATCCCGCAGTTCAAGCTCACTAGGCACCCGGGTACTTTTCCTGCAGCATTCCCAGTTTTAACGCAGCCGCATTCTGCCGCCAGAAATTGCGAGCCAGTTTCTCCAGCGGTATGCCGAGTTGCATGCCAAGCTTCCGTGCATTCCCGAAGAGATGCCTGGGTGCCGGCCTTGGCAGTGCATTGTTGAAACAGCAGGCGATCTGGTTGCCGCCCGGGATGTGAAGGTGGAGGACGCGGTCACCAAAGGCCTGGCCGGTTGCATCGCGAGCGAGGTCGGCCTCCTGCTGCGTACCGCACCACTGGTTGATCAGCAGCACACCGTTTTCCGATAGCTGCTCGCGGCAGCGAGCGAGAAATCCACCCCGTTGCTGGGCAGCGTGTACTCCCTCTGCGAGGTAGAGGTCGACAAGGATCAGGTCATGGATTGCATCGTGCCGCTCGATGAATCGCTCGGCATCGTCACAATGCAGCTGCAGTTTTCGGTCCGGGGACAGGGCAAAAAACTCCTGTGCAATGCGTATGATACCCATGCGGCAATCAACAGCCTCGATCTTCATTCCCGGACGAACATGATGCAACGCATGCACGAGCGTACCACCGCCCAGCCCGAGTAACAGCGCGGAACGTACGTCCTCCTGCAGCAGCAGCCCGAGCATCATGCCCTGTGTATACTCATGTTCAAGTTGCCAGGGGCGCGCCGGGTTGAAGCAACTCTGCTCGACCCTGTTGCCAAATGTCAGGTATCGCTTGCCGTCACGCTCGTAGACGCAGATTTTTCCCAGGTCGTCTTCTTCGAGGTGAATCAGCTCACCGGCATGCTGCACGCTTTCTGTCATGAGACGATGACACCTGGTTGCCGAACAGTCATGATCCGGTATCGTCAGGGCTCGACGACCGTCAGACCGAAACTTTCCCAGGATTGCATGCCGCCTCGGTAGTACTTGATCCTGCTGGCGGGATAGCCGGCGCGCAACAGGCGCTTGATTGCCGTCGGAGACTGCCCGCACCAGGGGCCGTTACAGTACATCACAAGTGTCTTTGCATCCCGGAAATTCCATACTGGATCACCGGGTGTCACATCGAACTGCTCCTGCATGACCATCGCCATCTTCTCTTCCTTGAGGTCCCTGTAGGGAATATTGATCGCCAGCGGGATCATGCCTCGCCTCGTGCTGCCAGGCATGCGGGAATCGATAATCAGGATATTCTCTTCTCCCGCATCAAGGCGCCGGATATAGTCAAGCATCTCGAGTTCGCCGATCGTCTCGACCGCATGCGGGCTGAACGGATTCATCGGCTGGATGCGGCCTCTCCAGGTGGAGCGATAGAATTCCGTGATCTGGTTGGTGCGGTCCTGGTTGCGTCTGATTTCCAGCTTCTCTCCCTTGTGAGTGACAGTGAGGCTGAAAAGGTCCCGCGTCATCATGACGCGTTTGCCGCCACTCTCCTCGTCATCGGCGATGAGCGGGCTATATGGAACGCAGGCGATCAGTAGCAGAATGAGTAATTTTTGAAGCATGGCTCTACCGGCGGTTCAGGGTTTCCAGGGAGATCATCGCACTGCTTGCCGGCTGCTTCAAACTGACCCTGCCGGGTTCCTCTCCTGACCGAACGCCGGCCTGCATGGCGGCTCGTGTCCCAAGGCATTGTTTTATATATGGATTTCCGGATTATTCAATGCTCGTGTCCGGGGATCAGGGAAACGCGTGTCTGCTTGTGCGCCACGCAGCTTTTTCCACATTTCATCAGAGTTTTGGGTACAATAGCGCGTTTTTTCAGGCTGGGCGTTTCCGGGAACAGGGACCGACGGCGGAATTTTTCAATTTCTCTGACAGAGTGCAACCATGAGTGATCTATCACATTACCGCAATATCGGCATTTTCGCGCACGTTGATGCCGGTAAGACCACGACTACCGAGCGAATACTGAAGCTCACCGGCAAGATCCACAAGACCGGCGAGGTTCACGAAGGCGAGGCGACCACAGACTTCATGGATCAGGAGCGTGAGCGCGGCATCACCATTCAATCCGCGGCCACGTCTTGCGAGTGGAACAAGCATCGTCTGAACATCATCGATACTCCCGGGCACGTTGACTTCACGATCGAGGTCTACCGCTCGCTGAAGGTTCTCGACGGCGGTGTAGGCGTCTTCTGCGGATCCGGTGGCGTCGAACCCCAGTCAGAGACCAACTGGCGCTACGCGAACGAGTCGCGTGTATCGCGCATCATCTTCGTCAACAAGCTCGACCGCCTCGGTGCCGACTTCTATCGCGTCGTCAAGCAGGTCGAGGACGTGCTCGGCGCGCATCCGCTCGTCATGGTGCTTCCAATCGGCGTCGAGGACGATTTCAAGGGTGTTGTCGACCTGTTGACCCGCAAGGCGTGGATCTGGGACGAATCCGGCAACCCGGAAAATTATGAAATCCAGGATGTGCCCGCCGACATGGCCGATGCCGTCGAAGAGTGGCGCGAGAAGCTCATCGAGACAGCTGTCGAGCAGGATGACGATCTCATGGAAGCCTACCTCGAGGGCAATGAGCCATCGGTCGAGGATCTCAAGAAGTGCATTCGCAAGGGCACTGTCGCACTGGACTTCTTCCCGACCTACTGCGGTTCAGCATTCAAGAACAAGGGAATCCAGCTCGTGCTGGATGCTGTCGTCGACTTCCTGCCGAGCCCGACCGAGGTTCCGCCGCAGCCCGAGGTCGACCTGGAGGGTAACGAGACCGGCCAATTCGCCATCGTCGATGCCGACAAGCCGCTGCGCGCACTGGCGTTCAAGATCATGGATGACCGCTTCGGCGCACTCTGCTTCACGCGCATCTACTCAGGCAAGATCGAGAAGGGCATGACCGTGCTGAACACGGCCACCGGCAAGACCGAACGCATCGGACGCATCGTCGAGATGCATGCCGACTCGCGTGAGGAACTGAGTTCCGCACAGGCCGGGGATATCGTTGCCCTGATCGGTATGAAAAACACCCAGACAGGCCACACGCTCTGTGATCCGAACAAGCCGGCGACCCTCGAACCCATGGTCTTCCCGGATCCGGTTATCTCCATCGCGGTCGCGCCGAATGACAAGGGCGCGTCCGAGAAACTTGGCGTGGCGCTCAGCAAGATGATTGCCGAGGACCCTTCTTTCCGCGTCGAGACCGACGAGGAGAGTGGTGAAACCATCCTCAAGGGCATGGGCGAATTGCATCTCGACATCAAGATCGACATCCTCAAGCGAACGCACGGGGTCGAGGTCACCGTCGGCAAGCCGCAGGTTGCCTACCGCGAAACCATCACCCAGCGCGTCGAGGACAGCTACACCCACAAGAAGCAGACGGGTGGTTCCGGCCAGTTCGCAAAGATCGACTACATCATCGAGCCTGCCGAAGGCGTGGGTTACGAGTTCGAATCGAAGGTCACAGGCGGTAACGTACCGCGTGAATTCTGGCCTGCAGTGGACAAGGGCTTCCAGCTCAGCATGACGGAGGGCGTGCTCGCGGGCTTCCCGTGTGTCGACATGAAGGTCATGCTGATGGACGGTGGCTTCCACCCGGTTGACTCTTCGGCGATCGCGTACGAGATCGCAGCCAAGGCGGCCTATCGCCAGTCAGTGCCGAAGGCCGGTCCTCAGCTCATGGAGCCGATCATGAAGGTCGATGTCTTCACACCTGAAGATCACGTCGGTGACGTCATCGGCGACCTGAACCGTCGACGCGGCATGATCAAGGCGCAGGAAGCCGGGGCGACCGGTGTCCGCGTCAAGGCCGACGCCCCGCTGAGCGAGATGTTCGGCTACATTGGCGATCTGCGGACCATGACATCCGGACGTGGCCAGTTCTCCATGGAGTTCTCGCACTATGCGCCTTGCCCGGCAAACGTCGCCGAGCAGGTCATCAAGGAAACGAAGGAGCGCAAGGCAGCCAAGAAGTAACGGTTTCGTTCCGCAACCGGTGAATGAAAAGGCAGCCTCGGCTGCCTTTTCCATGTCAGTGAGACAACAGCATGAGTCATCCATCCCCGGGAAATCGAATCGATGCCGGCGGTTTCGCCCGGCATCACTGGACCTCGCTCGCTCTGACGATCCTTGGCACGGGTCTCGTCTTCTTCATCTTCCTCTCGCACGAGGTGATGGAGGGCGAGACGTTGCGCTTCGATCGCTGGCTGCTCCTCGCGTTGCGCGCGCCCGGCGCGCCGGATGATCCTCTCGGTCCTGCCTGGGTCGAGGAGATGTTTCGCGATTTCACGGCGCTCGGGGGCGTCGGTGTGATGAGCCTGCTGACGCTGGCATCGTTCGGCTACCTGTGGCTGCTGGGACTGCATCGTGTCGCGCTCTACCTGCTTTTCGCAATCATCGGTGGACTGCTGCTCAGTCTGGCCCTGAAGAGCGGGTTTGACCGGCCGCGTCCAGACCTCGTGTCGCACGGCTCGATGATCTACACCTCGAGTTTTCCGAGCGGGCATTCGATGCTTTCTGCAATCGTCTACCTGACGGGCGGTGCATTGCTGGCCTCGATCCATTCCGCTCGGCGTGTGCGAGCATACGTCATTGGTTGCTCGGTGCTGGCGATGCTGCTGGTTGGTTCCAGTCGTGTTTATCTCGGCGTGCACTGGCCAAGTGACGTGCTTGCGGGATGGGCTGCTGGCGCGGCCTGGGCAGCGGCATGCTGGCTGCTGGCAGAATGGTTGAAGGAAAAACGCGGAGCATTGTGACAGCGCTCCGTTCGGCTTGAAAAAGCGGGCGCGTCCAGGCGGCTCAATCGTAAGTCTCTTCCTCGTCGGCAAGCATGTCAGGCAGTTCGTCGCCCGGTGAGTTCCAGTCGTGCCCCCGTGTATCGGTGACCTCAGTACCGTAGTCATCCGCGTTGCCGACGTCCACGGCACCAGCCCAGCTCTCCGGTGCAGCACAGGGCTCGAGTTCCATCTCGTGCCAGGTTTCAAAATCGATTTCCTCGAGGGTGCCATCGAAATCCTGGATCTCGATTGTTTCGGCTTCCTCGTCGATTGCCACGACAACGAATCGCTGGCCCTTGTCGAGGTGCCTGTACCATTCTTCGATGACGGGTTCGGCTTCGGTGGTCATGCTTGGTTCACTCCTTCCCGAGAGGAAAATTCTGACTCGTTTTCATTCGACCAGCAACGGGGCAGGGCTGACTTGCGGATTTGCCTTGCGAAGCTCGTCGAAGTAGGACGGTACATCTTCGCAGCTGTCGATAGCCGTGACATCTCCACAGGGCATCTCGACGACTTCCCAGCCGCCTGCATTCTTCTTCATGAGCGCTGTGATGTCTTCGCCGGTGGATTCCCCGCCTTGAACAGGCCGGGTGTGTAACCATGCCCAGTTATCAGTGACATTCATCGTGACGACTTCAAGCCTGGTCTGATCACCGTGCTTTTGCCTGATCGCATCCCGCATGGCATCGAGAATGGCCTTGTGCTCCACTGAGCCGGCAGCTGGTGTGTATATTGTCGGATTGCTGACGGTCTCAGCGACGCTTGATGTCATGACAAGCATTGAGAACAGACTCGCCAGAAGTAACCTTATCAACATGATTCATCTCCATCAGGGCTTCTTTTGAAAGTCTCGTTGATGCAAGCTGTATTGCGCAAATGCTGTTTCATGCGGGATTGACTCTTGTCAAGGATTGCGCTCTTCAAGGCAAAAACGATGGATGAGTTTCTTCAGGATTGTCACCATGGGCTGCAGGCGCTCGAGTGCGACGTACTCATCTGGCTGGTGGGCCTGGGCGATATCGCCGGGTCCGAGAATCACTGTCTCCATCCCCATATCATTGAAATAGGGTCCCTCGGTACCGAACGCGACGCATTCCGGAGCATGGCCGGCCAGCTCCTCGGCGGCCCTGACGATGGCAGCCGTCGCCGGCGTTTCCATTGGGGGAATGCCATCGAAGAGTCGTTCGAGACGGACATCCAGCACCGAGTCCTTGAGCTTCTCGACGATGCGCTGCTCGATCTCCGAGTAGAGGTCGTCATAGTCCATGCCCGGCAGGGGGCGGAAATCGAACTGCAGTTCACAGCTGCCACAGATACGGTTCGGGTTGTCGCCGCCATGGATATGGCCGAGGTTGATCGTCGGAACATCGACCTCGAACAGCGGATTGCGGTATCGCTGCTGTAACTCGGCACGCCAGGCAAGCAGCTCGGTCATCGCCTTGTGCATTCCTTCCATCGCATTGTTGCCAAGCGCCGGGTTACTCGAATGACCGGAGTGACCGACGATACGAAGGCGCTGGGAATACATGCCCTTGTGCATGCGGATGGGGCGCAGGTTGGTCGGTTCGCCGATCACGACATGCCGCCCGAGATGGCGGGACAGGTCGCGGATCGCAAGTGCGCCGCACATGGTGCTCTCCTCGTCTGCCGTGGCGATGATGGTCAGGGGCTGCCTGAGCCGGGCCAGATCGAGATCACGGACGGCATCAAGGACGAGCGCGAAAAATCCCTTCATGTCGCAGGTGCCGAGACCATAAAAGCGATTGTCACGCTCGGTGAGCTTGAAGGGACTCTGGTGCCAGTTGCTTTCATCGAAGGGTACAGTGTCCGTGTGACCCGAGAGCACAAGTCCCTCCGGACCACTGCCCGCGCTTGCGACCAGGTTGTATTTGCCGGGATAACCATCGACTGGGAGGATCTCGCTCCTGAAGCCAAGATCGGAGAACCACTGGTCAAGCAGTTCGATGACACCACGATTGCCCTGGTCCCATTGCGAGTTGACGCTGCTGACCGAGGGCGACGCAATGAGTGACTCGAGGCTTTGCTGGATGGACGGGATACGCATGAATGCTGCTAGTGCCATAAAGAGAAAAGACAGACCTAGTATTTCACGCCGGTGCGATTACGGGAACAGCAGAAAGTGCTTATTTCGGTCAGTGATCAACGTCTCCCGAAAGCAGTGCCTGTGATTCACGGGTTTGCACTGTGGTGTCCGGTCCGTCGAGAGAGGCACTGGATAATCATTAGTTAAATCTTTCAGTCCGCTTATTATAATAGGGTACAAGGATTTAATGACCGGGCTTGCCCATGAATATACGAGACCTGAAATACCTCATCGCCGTCGCCGAGACGAACCACTTCGGCAAGGCTGCCGAGCGCTGCTATGTGAGTCAGCCGACCCTCAGCGGTCAGATCAAGAAACTCGAGGAGGAGCTTGGCGTGACCCTTTTCGAACGCACCAAGCGCTCGGTGTCGATCACGCCGGTCGGTGAAGAGATCGTCGCGCTCAGCAAAAAGCTCATGGAGCAGGCTGATGCCATCGTGCAACTCGCCAAGGCGCACAACAACCCGCTTGCCGGCGCCTTGCGCATCGGTGTGATCCATACGATCAGCCCCTACCTGATGCCTCTGGTACTCATGCCCCTCAAGCTCGCACATCCGGAATTACGCCCTGTGCTGACGGAGGAGGTTACAGCCAACCTCATGACCATGCTGCACCAGCATCAGCTCGATGCGGCGATTATCGCAACAGACGAGGAAGGGGATGAATACGAAACCATTCGGCTTTTTGAAGAGCCATTCTGGCTCGCGCACCCCAGCAAGCACCCCATCTACACGAGCGACACGATCAGTTGCCGGGATATCGGTGATCTCGATCTGCTTCTCCTGACGGAAGATCACTGTCTGGCGCGTCAGATCATGGCATTGCTTCCTCCGCAGGGTGACAGGCGCAGCGAGGAGATGGCGGACCTGCGCGCGGCAAGTCTCGAAACCCTGCTCTACCTTGTCGGTGCGGGATACGGCTCGACACTTGTTCCGGCACTCGCTGTACGTGGCTCCTGGACAACCGATATGGGCGTCATCGCGCGCCAGATCGACTGCAAGCGTGCCAGGCGCACGGTCAGGCTGATCTATCGAAAGACATTTCCGCGCAAGGCGGCGCTGGAGGCGCTTGTCGAGGTGATACAGGGGTGTTTGCCCAATACGGTCAAGGTTCTTTGAGACCTGTTCGTTCTTGTGTCGCTTCGCGATGTGCTAATCTCTGATGCGCGCGTCGGCGCACACCCTTGATTTTGAAAGCGGCGGGTGCGTCGCAGGCACCCATCTTTCTTTTGCTTGGCCAAAAGAAAGATGGCTAAGAAAAAGGCACCCTGCTAACACAGCCTGCGGGCTGGAAATTACTTCCCGTACATCTCCCGGAGCTCTCGACGAAGGATCTTTCCGACATTACTTTTTGGCAATTCATCCACGAAGACCCAGGATTTCGGACACTTGTAGGCAGAGAGGTTTTCATGGGCATAATCATGAAGTGCCTGCTCCGTCAGACCGGGGTCCTTCGGGACCACGATAGCCCGCACGGCTTCTGTTGATTTCTCATCACTGACGCCGATCACGCCAGCCTCCAGCACCCCGGGATGCGCGGCCAGCACCTCTTCGACCTCGTTCGGATAAACATTGAAACCTGATACCAGGATCATGTCCTTGAGCCGGTCGACGATATGGATAAAGCCTTCTTCGTTCATGGTTGCAATATCACCGGAATGAAACCAGCCAGCCTCGTCGATCGCTGCCGCTGTCTCATCGGGGCGTTGCCAATAGCCTTTCATGACCTGGGGACCCCGAATACAGAGTTCCCCGCGCTCGCCGTATGGCAGTTGTTCATTGTTTTCGTCTCGTATGGAGATCTCCGTGGAAGGGATCGGCAGGCCGATAGAGCCGTTGTAACCGTCTATATCGAGCGGGTTGATTGCTGCGGCCGGGGCTGTCTCGGTCAGGCCGTAGGCCTCGAGCAACGTGGTGCCAGTGACTTCCTGCCACGGATCCGCCACCGCTCGCTGCACAGCCATTCCACCCCCGAGAACGATCTTGAGTTTTGAAAAGTCGAGTTTCTCGAAGCCGGGCGTGTGCAGCATCGCGTTGAAGAGGGTGTTCACGCCGGTGATGAAGGAGAAGGGTTCCCGCGAGAGCTCCTTCATGAACGCCGGAAGATCGCGAGGGTTGGTGATCAGCCGGTTCTTGGCTCCCATCTGCATGGCGAACAGCGCGTTCGCCAGCAGTGCGAAGATATGGTACATGGGCAGTGCAGTAATGAAGACCTCCTTGCCGGGTACCAGGTCGTTGGCTGTCCATGCATGTGCCTGGAGCAGGTTGGCGATCACGTTTTTGTGGGTCAGCATGGCACCCTTGGCAACACCGGTCGTTCCGCCCGTGTATTGCAGAAAGGCGATGTCGTCATGTCCGAGATCGGCATCCTCGAAGTTGTATTTGCCGCGTGTCATCAGGGTGTCCCTGAAGCGTACACAGCCGTCAATGGACCAGGGCGGCACCATTTTCCTGACGTGCCTGACGACGAAATTGATGAGCAGCGATTTCGGAAAGCCGGCCATATCCCCGATCGATGTCGTGATGACATGCCGGATAGTGGTTTCATGGATGATCTTTTCAAGGGTATGTGCGAAATTCTCGAGCACCACGATGGCGATCGCGCCCGAGTCATTGAGCTGGTGCCTGAGTTCGCGAGCTGTGTAGAGCGGGTTGGTGTTGACAACGATTAGCCCGGCGCGAATAGCGGCGAAGAGTGCAATGGGATACTGCAGCAGGTTGGGCATCATGATGGCGATACGGTCACCTCGCGAGAGGCCGAGTACTCTGGTCAGATAGGTCGCGAACTGCGTCACCAGCTGGTCGAATTCGCCGTAGGTCAGGGTCCTGCCGAGATTCTCAAAGGCCGGTCTGTCGCAGAACTTCGTTATCGATTCCCGGTAGACATCGACCAGTGAGCCATAGGTGCTGACATCTATTTCGGCTGGTACATAGGACGGGTACCTTTTGAGCCAGATTTTTTCCATTGCTGATTTCCCGTTTTTGCAGGTTTCGCTGCCGGTTTCTGCGCACGCTCCTGACCAGCTCTCACAGGCGTTTTCGATCAGGTGGCATTCTGTTCAGTGATTACTTTATATCAGACAAAGCCTGTGGCGGGATGCCTGCCTTGCAGGGATTTATGCTGTTTTCGGACAGGCAAGTGCTTCCCGGGCGGATGCCGGGGAGACGGGACAGTCCATGCAGGCCGGGGTATCAGCGGGGAGCGTGCTAGCGACCTGATGCCAATTTCAGTGGACAAAAAAATCCCTGACCAGGGTCATGTGGGTAGGCTTGGTTGGATTGGTCAGGGATATGGAAAGCTTTCATGCGAGTCCGGGTGTGCCTGTTCAGTGGCCATGCCGCTGCTGTTCCGGTTTAGACATGGATGCCGTAGGTCATGAATTCAAGCCCTGCCCGGATATTTCCCGGTTGTCAGGCAGCTGATAGTGCGGATTGAGCGCGCACCCGGGATGGGCCTGTGAATGACAGGTTTCATGTAACCCTTGCTAACAGATTGGTCAGCAAGAGCCCGAAAAAGTTCAGTGCTCCTGCCGGTGGCTGTCTTCCACGGCACAGGTGTCCGACCGCAGACGCGCCCGGGTATTCCTCAAGCAGAGAATGCTATTATCTGGTGTCATGAAATAGTACTGTTACCGGAATATCCGGGGATTTTTTCGACATGCGTCCGCGAATCTTTCCGCCTGTCATTGCGCTTTTCACAGCGGCCCTGATGTGGCTGCTCGATACTTATTTCCCGCTCCTGCATCTGTGGGATGAACCCTGGAACATGGCCGGGCTGCTCCTGATAGCTGCAGCTCTCGTCATTGATGGCTGGTCTCTCGCACTCTTCCTGATGCATCGCACCACGATTCACCCGCTGAAGCCGGAGATGGCATCGACCCTTGTCACCCGTGGCATGTACAGGTTCACACGAAACCCGATGTACCTCGGGCTGTTACTGCTGCTGACGGGACTCGCTGTCTACATGGGCAGTCTCTCACCGCTCATGATGCTGCCCATGTTCGTGATAGTGATGAACAGTCAGCAGATCCTTCATGAAGAGCGTGTGCTGGAGGAGAAGTTTGGTGAAGAGTATCGCGCCTACAAGGAGCGTGTCAGGCGCTGGCTGTGATGCGACGCGAAATCCCGGGTGGTCATGTCATGACGGTTTTTGTTATTGACTGTTTTCTACAACCATCTGTAGAGCGTAGTCGATCGCATTGTCAAGATACCAGCCGTAGAGTTCCACGGTGTTGAGACCCACGAGCATTTCCCCGAGTTGCTTGCCGCTGTAATCCAGGAGGATCAGTGTCGGTGTCACGATCATGTCAAAGTCGACGAAGAGTTCACGCGTCTCCCGCTTTGAACCATCAAGATCGATGAAGGTCTGTCCCTCGTCAATCAGCATCTCTCGCATGATGACGCGGCTTGTGTCATCCTCGTTGAGCAGCATCGGATTGAGGATTTCTTCCTTGATGCGATGACAGGATTCACAGAATGCCTGGGAGAAGAGCAGCAGGATCGGGCGTTGTGTCTCCCTGCTGAGCTTTGAGAGTTCCTGCAGATCGGTTGCCTGTTGAAGCTTCTTGCCGGTGTTCATGCCAATTGATGTTCTGCCGCGTTGCAGTCGGTTTGACCGTGGATTATGCCATTCATTGACGGATTCAAGAACCAAGTGTAATACACTAGACGCACTGCTGCATGTGAGTGGAGAAGGTTCATGCGATGGCGTAGCGGTCGGCGAAGTACCAACATAGAAGACAGGCGGTCCTCGGGGCCTGCCGGGATGCGATTCCCTTTCCCTTCAGGGGGAGGAGGAAAAAGAGGGGGCGGTATCAGCCTCGGCAGTATTGTCGTGATCCTTGTCCTGATGTTCGTGTTTGACATCAACCCGCTCGAGCTTCTGGGCGGCGGGGGCACACTTGCGCCAACCTCCTATGAACAGGGTGCAGAGCCGCAGGGTTCCGGCGGGCAGGCAGACGACGATGAGATGAAAGCATTTGTCTCGGTCGTTCTTGGTGATACCGAGGATACCTGGCATGCGGTCTTTAATGAGCTAGGTGCAACCTACAAAGAACCCAGGCTGGTGCTGTTTCGCGGGGCCGTGCAGTCAGCCTGTGGTTTCGCACAGGCTGCAATGGGACCCTTTTACTGTCCCGGAGACCAGAAGGTGTATCTCGACCTGGGTTTTTTCGACGATCTGCGACGACAGCACGGAGCACCGGGGGATTTTGCCCAGGCTTATGTCATTGCCCACGAGGTAGGTCACCATATCCAGAACCTGCTCGGTACCTCCGGAAAGGTACAGCGGGCTCAGCAAGCGGCGGATGAGACGGTCGCGAATCAGCTCTCGGTCATGCTGGAGTTACAGGCAGACTGCTATGCCGGTATCTGGACGAATCGTGCCGAAAGGGCACGCCAGATTCTCGAGGAGGGAGATATCGAGGAAGCCCTGCGCGCGGCAAACGCGATCGGTGATGACCGGTTGCAGAAACAATCGCGTGGCTATATCACCCCGGACAGTTTCACGCATGGAACGTCAGAGCAGCGTATGCGCTGGTTCAAGCGTGGCCTGACCACAGGCAGTCTCGAGAGTTGTAACACCTTTGCAACAAACAGCCTGTAATCTCCCCTGCAATAAAACCGGAGTGCAAGAGTAAAGAGAATGACGGCGAACGCGCTAAGAGTCCTGCAGATCACGGATATGCATATCAGGTCGGCTCCGGGCCCGGAGTACATGGCCTCCCGTATCGATACAGAGGAAACACTGCAATCAGTACTTGACGAAATCCATGCAAACGAACCGGCCGATTCCATCGTGGTCGCGACAGGTGATCTCGTGCAGGATCCCGTTGAAGCGGCATACCAGCGACTGAAGACGAGGCTCAATGGCAGCAGCAATCGCTACTATCTGTTGCCGGGCAACCATGACGATGCCGTGCTGTTGCGCAAGATGCTGAACCGGGACAACAGCTGGTGCGTCGGCCAGCACGCTTTTGGCGACTGGCTGATGTTGTTTCTTGATACCAGCCAGCGGCCGGAACACTCCGAAGGCATGCTGTCGAAGGCCGAACTCTCCCGGCTGGAGCGCACGCTGGCAGTCAGCGGCCGGCGGCACGTGATGCTCTTTCTGCACCATCCGCCCGTTTCCGTCGGTAGCAGCTGGATGGACGAGATTGGCCTCGGGAATGCGGATGCGCTCTTTGCCGTCACTGACCGTTATCCACAGATCAAGGGAATGGTCTTTGGGCATATTCACCAGCAGTTCGAAGGCGCGAGGAAGGGTGTTCGCATGATCGGGTCGCCCTCGACCTGTATCCAGTTCAAGCCCGGAACCGGGCAATTTGAAATCGACGCATTGCCGCCGGCCTATCGCTGGTTCGATTTCAGGGCCGATGGCACTTTCGAGACAGGGGTGAAATACGTGCGTGCGCAACTCCGGTGTGCCGTCTAGGCAACAGGAGCATTGCATCCGCCGGCGCCGCTATTGCGGCGTTTTTCATGTCCGGGCGATTACTTCGGAGTGGAAAGTTTCCAGATGCGCACGCTCGCATCATCACTGGTTGTCGCAAGGTAACCCCCGTCAGGCGAAACGTTGACGGCCACGCCGCACAGGTCGTGCTGCTGGAAGCGTGTATTGGTCTTGCCTGATAGCGGATCAAGGAAGAGCACGGCGCTGTCTGTCTGGCGACTGATGCTGGCCAGCTGGCCGCCGGGCGTGAACTGGATGTTGTTGATGATGCCCTTGTGATCCGTGTCCAGCGTTTCAATCCTGCCGGTGTCGAGGTTCCAGCGAAAGAGCCTGAACCAGCCGGCGCCATAGAGAGAATCATCGAGCGGAGAAAAGGCAAGGGTCCTCGGGTCGGAGGATGGCCTGTCCAGGTAGCGAATCTTTCCGGATGCGATTGTTGTCAGGGCGACGCGCATGTCCTTAGCGCTCGAGGCGATCATGGATCCATCCGGGCTGATCCCGACACTGCGAATCAGTTTCCTGTGCGGGCGAAAGCGCCTTGTCTCCTGGCCGGTTTCGAGATTCCAGACGGTGAGCGTACCGTCCTTGTGCCCCGTGACGAATTTGCCGCGAGCAACGTCGATGGCGCTTGCCGTGACCGGGACGATGTTCCTGCTTCTGATCTCTTTGCCAGTGGGGTTCCAGAGCGCGATCCTGCCGTCATAGCCGGCTGTCAGGATGTTGCCATCGGGCAGGAAAAAGATGCCGTTGACCGAGTCGGTGTGCGCGCGCCAGCTACGGAGGTTGCGGCCCGTCTCGAGATCCCAGAGCCGCACGTTGCCGCTCCAGCCGCCCGAGGCGAGAATTTTCGAGTCTGGCGAGATTCCCAGCGAGCTGCCACCTGAATGTGCGCGCTCGATGATGATGTCGGCCTGCCTCTGGGGCTGGGAACCGCAGCCGGAGAGTGTCACTGCGAGCAGTGCAGCGACCAGCCTCACAGCAACTTGATTCCCTTGTTGAGATTGCGCCCGTAGAAGATTTCCAGCATCTCTCGTTTCAATGCGTCGGCGATGCGACGCTGTTCCCGTGGCGAGATATCGTCAGCATCGGCACCGAACAGATAACCGTCGAGGTTGAACTCCTTGAGCAGCATCTTGGTATGAAAGGTGTTCTCCTGGTAGACGTTCACATCAATCATCTCGTAGCGGCGTTTGGTGTCTGCCGCAAGGTAATTCTGGATCGAGTTGATCTTGTGGTCGATGAAGTGCTTCTTGCCTTTCACATCGCGCGTGAATCCCCGCACACGGTAATCCAGCATCACGATATCCGAATCGAACGAGTGGATGAGGTAGTTCAGTGCTTTCAGCGGTGAAATTCGACCGCAGGTCGATACGTCAATATCGGCGCGGAAGGTGCTGATGCCGTTGTCAGGATGGCTCTCGGGATAGGTATGTACCGTGATGTGGCTCTTGTCGAGGTGCGTGACGACGGATTCGGGAAGTGGGCCGGGTGCTTCGGTGTTCGAGAGTTTCTCCGCCACGACCGGTTCTTCCGAGATCAGCATCGTGACACTGGCTCCCTGGGGATCGTAATCCTGGTGCGCGATGTTGAGGATGTTGGCCCCGATGATATCGGCAACGTCCCTGAGAATCTGCGTCAGACGTTCTGCGTTGTAGGCTTCATCGATATACTCGATGTAGGAACTGACCTCCTGTGCGCTCGCCGCATAGCAAATATCGTAGATGTTGAAACTCAGTGTTTTCGTAAGGTTGTTGAAGCCGTGTAGCTTGAGTTTGCGGGAGCGTGGCATGGCGGCGGTCATCCGGGGTAAAACGGGCGTAAATTACGCTTTTTTCGCGCGTGCAGCAAGCACCCATCGGCTGTTCCGGGGCAAGGTCACCTGCATGACACCGTGTACGCCCGGCGATGCCTGGTCACTGCGCTGTCACTAGTTGATCCCGCGCAACTGCTCCCACTGGTCGATCGGTGGGTGGTACATGAGTTGTATCACAGTGCCATCCGGATCGTAGCAATGGAAGCTGCGCATGCCATCCTCACTGGTTTTTGGC